>NZ_CAIZIZ010000207.1 GCF_903933125.1 uncultured Lamprocystis sp.
CGCTTATCCACCCTACAGAACCGGCGCCGCTGTAGGGTGGATAAGGCGCGCCGCTCGGTGTCAGGGACCCGGCACGCCGGTCGTGCGCGCCGCATCCACCAAGGGGGCTGCGCGATGCTGCCCAAATTTGGAATTGCTGGCCGTGACGGCGTGGCGGCAGCTTAGGCCCCGAATTTGGGATACACTGCCGGCTGTCTCCACCGTATTTCCTCCGGAAGAATGGATCCCATGGGTTCTGTCGTCGAACTGTATGAAGCCCTGGCCAGTGCGCCGGACGAGCGCGCGCGGGCGCGGGTGATTGCCGCGGCCTTTGAGCGTCTGGAGGAGCGTTATCCGCACCTGCCGGATCTCGTCACCAACCAACAGTTGCGTGAGACTGAACTGCGGCTTCAAAAAGAGATCGAGCAAGTGCGCGCGGATCTCACGTTGCAGGTCGAGCGATTACGCGGCGAGGTCAAAACCCAGATCGAACAACTCCGGGGCGAGGTCAAAACCCAAATCGAGCAATTACGCGGCGAAGTGACGACCGCGATCGAGCGCAGCCGCAATACCCTGCTGATGTGGCTGATCCCACTGATGTTCGCCCAAGTCGGCGTGATGGCCGCGCTGGTCAAGCTGCTCTGAGTGCAGTGGCTTGTGAGTGATGATCAAGGCCAGACTAACTCCGTGTAATGGATTATTCGGTTGTTCACCAGTCATGGTTCAAATGTATCCTTATTGAAATTTGAGGGATTAGTAGCGAGTCACGAATAAGTTAAACAATCGTTGTCGTAATCGAATAATCGATTCAAGTTTGGCATGAGCGGTCCGGCCTCGATCAAGATTCCGGCCACTGGGGCTCGCCGGGTGCGTAGTCAGGCCATCCTGGCCTGACATGGTCAGGGCTGGAAGCCCTGACTACGCACGCCGCTGGCCGGGATTACGATCAAGGCCAGCGGTCGGATGCCGATCGGGTTTCGATTCGCTCCGTCGCTTTGGCATACAAGGCCGCCAAGCGCTTGAAAGGCTTCGATTGTCACGCGCGGGACCAACGCATCCTCGCGGAGACATTAACTCGATTACGACAACGACAACGACGCCGAAGGTGTGTCCTAATTGTCCTAATGGACTTGTTTAGCATGTTAATGAACGGTTCCTTACTTAATTCGGCCGCCCCATGCCCGCGATCTGGGCCACGTCCTGCGCTTCGAAGTCGATGCCGACGGGGAGGCCCGGATTGAGGCTGATAGCATAGCCGATGCCGAGTTTTTCCAGTATCCAGGTGAAGTCCGCGACCAGACCGCCGCCGTAGCCCGGATGGTCCTTGACGAAGCCCTTGGCACGCTCGGGGCTGGTGAAGAGGACCAGCACCACGTTGCCGTCCTCGCCGGTGAGCTTGAGGGGTTGGGCGGCTTGCTGGGTCTGGAGTCCGCCGATCTGGTGTTTCTCATAGACCGGCATGAAGACCTCGGAACCCACCAGGGTCGCGATGAATTCCTCGGGCGGGATCTGGCCTTCCTGGGCGGCAATGAGTCGGCGTTCGAGTTCGTTTTGGGGGGTGAAGTCGTCCGGCATGAGGATGTCCAGTAGGTGGTTGCCCCGGCAATGCTTGGGGTTGGGGCGAGAAACTCAAGGTGAAGATGCCAACCCAGCGGGCAGCGACCGCATCGAACCGGTGGCATCCGCGCCGTGCTGCTGGCCGCGTGGGCGTGACGGCCGCAGATTGTGCGGTCTTCCTGTGACGCCGGTCGCAGTTCGAAGGAGTCGTCCTTGAGGGACTCCGGGTAGTCGTCCAGACTGAGAAGGTCAGGCAGTGCCAGGGGGCAATGCCCGTGATAGACGCATATACGAACAATCATAAAGATGGGGGCCCCCATGAATCCCGATCGGCGCGTTTTCCCCGGCCGCCGTGTGGTGTCTCGAAGTCGGTCGGAAGCCCCGCGTGTTCCCGCCGTCGCCAGCAATTCCAAATTTGGGCAGCATCACGCAGCCCCTTGGTGGATGCAGCGCGCACGACCGGCGTGCCGGGTCCCTGACACCGAGCGGCGCGCCTTATCCACCCTACAGCGGGGCCGGTTCTGTAGGGTGGATAAGCGC
>NZ_CAIZIZ010000208.1 GCF_903933125.1 uncultured Lamprocystis sp.
CCTCGATCAAGATTCCGGCCACTTGGGCGCGCCGGGTGCGTCGTCAGGCCATCCTGGCCTGACACCGTCAGGGCTGGAAGCCCTGACGACGCACGCCGCTGGCCGGGATTACGATCAAGGCCTAATCGACGATGTCATCGATCGTGTCTGCGCTGAGCACCCGCTCGGACCACGCGAGCAGGGTATCGGCATCGGCGTCGCTGATGCGTTGTTGGATCTCGGGTGACGGGGGGCCGAACTTGAGGGTGAGTAGCCGCAGCAGGACTCGAGCTTCGCCGCGCGCTTCGGCCATGCGTTCAATGCTCATGACATAGGACATTTTCTGTTGCTCCTCGAGTGCGATCAGTTCGCCGCGCAGTTCAAGTTCAAGGGCCGCCGGCAGCCGCAGCATCCAGTCGATAAAGCGCAGCAGGGCCAGGACGTCGTCGCGTCCGTAACCGGATTCATAGAGCAGCCAGATGATCTCGCGTTTACTGGCTTTGCGCTCAGGATCGGAGGTGCGGCGATGGGCCGCCAGTTGGGCCAAGGCCACGACGGCAAAGGGATTGGTTGCCACCCGGGCCTTGAAGATGGCCAACTGGTCAGCCCACTGCTGGAGATGATGGACCCGGTAACAAAAGTGCACCCCAAAGCCGTCGCGTTCGCGTTGGTTGGTGATCACCACCAGCCCGTAGGATGCGGTGAGGAACGGGCACTGGTGGCGAATTGCGCCCGCGCGAGCGCATCCGCCGCAACGGCTTGGTCAGACCCGGAATGTCTCACGCCAAGGCGCCAAGGGCCTTCAAGGCGATAGCCCGTAGGTTGGGGTGAGGAACGAACCCCAACATCCCGGCCGCCGATCGTTGGGGTTCGTTCCTCACCCCAACCTACCGGTCTTATCGGCGAGAAAATCGCGCACGGACTCATCGTTGAAGCGCTCCGTGACCGGATCGAAGCCGAGGGTGAACAGTCTGACCAACATGACCGGTCGGACGCTCAGAACGCCGTCGGCCAAGAGTAAGAGTGTAAAAGAGTCAAGTTATACGGTCCTCGAAAGGCGAAAGCCGAGGTAGTAGTCGCGGTAGGACGGCGCGAACCCGTAGCGGTACGCCGCACGGGAGTCGTCGGCGGCGTCGTCCCAGGCGCCGCCCCGCATAACCCGGCCGGAGCCCGTGTCAGGGCCACTCGGCGCTCTGCTCGCCAGTGGCTGCGCAGTGCTAACGCTCAGTGCAGTATTCCCGCGCCCGATGCCGAGTGCACCGGCAATACGCCGCCATGTGCTCGGCCGCTGTTGGCCACTACGCTGCGCAGTAGCACTCGCTGCGAGTGCAGTAGCGAGCTGCTGGTAGTAATCCGCCGCATACCAATCCGTACACCACTCCCAGCAGTTGCCGTGCATGTCGTAGAGCCCCCAGTCATTCGCGTGTCGCTGACCCGCCGGGTGGAGCCGGCCCTCGGCATTGTCGCTGAACCAGGCGTATTCGCTCAAGCAAGCCGAGTCGTCGCCGCAGCACCAGCGGGTGGCGGTGCCGGCGCGGCAGGCGTACTCCCACTGGGCCTCGGTGGGCAGCGCATAGCGCTCGCCGGTCTGGGCGCTTAGCCAAGCGCAGTAGGCGCGTGCATCCTCCCAGGAGACGCCAACTACCGGCAGATCCAGTGCCACGCGGCTGATGCCGCGCTTGGCGTAAAAATCGTTCTTGCCGGTCTCCAGGTGGTACTCGTTGCCGGCTTCCAACCATTCCGGCCAATGGGTGTCGCTCGCCTCGCAGAAACGCCGGTACTCGCCCCAGGTGACCGGGGTGCGCCCGAGCGCGAAGGCCGGGAGCTCGACCGGGTGAACCGGCTGCTCGTCGGTGCTGCCCTGCGCATCGCCCATCTGAAAGATCCCGCCGGGAAGATAGACCATCTGCGGGGCGTCGCTCGCCGCGGCGCCGACTGGATCAGCGCTGTTCAGGTGATCCCGAAAGACCTCGTAGGGGGCGAAACGGCGCGGTGCGGGCGGTTCAATGATGGGCGCGGGCGGCGCGGCGCCAAGGGTAAAAGGGTAAGAGGAAAGAGGGCCAGTCCTCGAAAGGCGAAAGCCGAGGCTGCTGTCGCGGTCGGACGGCGCGTCCCCGTAGCGGTACGCCGCACGGCAGTAGTCGGCGGTGAGGTCCCAGGCGCCGCCCCGCATAACCCGGTTGGAGCCCGCTGCAGGGCCACTGGGATTCTCACTCGGCGGCTGCTGCGCAGTGTCGGTATCGGTTACCGCGTAGGGTCCGCTGTGCGGACCGGGCGCCGCGTTGACCTCAAGG
>NZ_CAIZIZ010000209.1 GCF_903933125.1 uncultured Lamprocystis sp.
GCGCTTATCCACCCTACAGAACCGGCCCCGCTGTAGGGTGGATAAGGCGCGCCGCTCGGTGTCAGGGACCCGGCACGCCGGTCGTGCGCGCTGCATCCACCAAGGGGCTGCGTGATGCTGCCCAAATTTGGAATTGCTGGCCTTGCGCTTGACATGTGCCAACCAGCCCGGCGTTGGTGGTACGATGCCTGGGTGTCGACCGCGGGGCGATGACGCACCACCGCGCGTCGCTGACGAAGTGGACGACCCCCGTGACGGCGGCGGTCCAACCGTTGTTGCGGGCGCCGCGCTCAACCTCCTGCCACCCCTCGGCCCAGGGCCGGCGATGTGGCGCACGCCTGGCCCCCGCAGTCGCAATCTTCGCACGCCCTATGCCCACACTCAGCCTATCGCGGAAGACCACACTCGCCTGGGTCGCGCTGACCTTTGGGGTGCTGGCGAGTGTCCTCGCCGGTCTGCAGGTCAAGCAGCTCCTCGAACGGGACGCGGCCAGGCAGTTCGCCTTCGACTGCGATCAGGTCGCCCTCAAGGTCCATGAGCGCCTGGGTGCCTATGCCCTGATCCTGCGCGGCGGGGCGGGACTCTTTGCCGCCTCGGCCGCGGTGGAGCGCGACGACTGGCGGGCCTATGTCGAGACCCTGCAGGCGAGCCGGAGTGTCCCCGGGGTGCAGGGGATCGGGTTCACACAGGTCATCCCCCCGGAGCAACTGGCCGCCCACGTCGAGCGCATTCGCGCCGAAGGCTTCCCCGAGTACAGCGTCCGCCCGCCCGGCCCGCGCCCCCTCTACACGTCCATCATCTATCTGGAACCCTTCAACGACCGCAACCTGCGCGCCTTCGGTTTCGATATGTATTCCGAGCCGGTGCGGCGGGCCGCCATGGAGCAGGCGTGCGACACCGGCGAGGCGGCCCTGTCCGGCAAGGTCGAACTGGTGCAGGAGACCGGTACCGAGGTCCAGGCCGGGACCCTGATGTATGTCCCTGTCTATCGCGGCGGGGCCGCGCTGGACACCCGCGAACAGCGGCGCGCGGCGCTGCTTGGCTGGGCCTACAGCCCCTACCGCATGCATGACCTCATGACCGGCATGCTCGGCGACTGGGAGAATCACCAAGGCAAGACCGTCGACCTGCACATCTACGATGGCCGCACGGCAGCGCCGGCCGACCTGCTGTTCGTCAGCCATCCGGCGTTCTTGCAGCATGTTGACTCGCGATTCGTCCAAGAGCGCGCGCTCGACTTCAACGGCCGGCAGTGGCTGCTGGTCTGTGACCACTCCGCGGCCGCCGCAACCGTCTCCGGGATCGGTTACGCACCCTGGACCACCCTGGCCGGCGGCCTGAGCCTCAGCGGCCTGCTGTTCGGCTTGATGCGCTCGGTGATCCGTACGCGCGCCACTGCCGCCCGCATCGCCGCCGAACTGACCGCCGAGATCAGCCAGAGCCGGGACTTGTTACGCAAGAGCCACCACCAGGTCAACCTCCTGCTCACCAATGCGCCCGAAGCGATCTTCGGCCTCGACCCGCACGGCAACTGCACATTCGCCAACAACGCCTGCCTCAGACTACTGGGGTACGAGCGCCCTGAAGACCTGCTCGGTAAGCACATGCATTCGCAGATTCACGCCAGACGCGCGGATGGAACGCCCTTTCCCGCCGCAGAATGCCGTCTCTGTCAGGCCCTCCAGAGCGGCGCAACCGTGCATCTGGAGGATGAGGTCTTCTGGCGTCGTGACGGCACCCCCGTTCCGGCCGAGTGTTGGTCCGCGCCGCAAGGCCAGGACGGGGTGCCGGGCGGGGCGGTGGTCTCATTGTGGGACCTCACCGAGCGACAGCGCCTGGAACGGCTGATTGCCGGCTCACGCAACGTGCTGATGACGGTCATCGACACCGTACCGCTCGGGGTGTTCTGGAAGGATCGCGACCTGCGCTACCTCGGGTGCAATATCGCGTTTGCCAAAGACGCCGGCCTGACGCATCCGCGGGACCTGATCGGCAAAGACGACTATCAGATGGGCTGGGCGGCGCAGGCGCAGCGGTATCGCGCCGATGACCAGGCGGTCATGGCATCGGGCATCGCCAAGTTGTCCTTTGATGAGCCGCAGACCACGTCGGACGGACAGACGCGGTGGATACGCACGTCCAAGGTTCCGCTCAGGAATCAAGCCGGCGAGGTGTTCGGCATCCTGGGCGTCTACGAGGACATCGCCGACCGCAAGCAGGCCGAGGAGGCGCTGCGGATGAGCGAAGAGCTGCTCAGGGTCATCACCTCGCGCGCCCCGGATGGGATTCTCATGCTCGATCATGAGGGCAACATCACGTTCTGGAACGAAGCCGCCGCGACGATCTTCGGTTACGCCCGCGAAGAGGTGATCGGCCGTGAACTGCACGCGCTGCTGGTCCCCCGGTTCTACCGGGAAGCGCCCGGCCGCGCCTTCCTGGATTTTCGGCAAACCGGCCAGGGGGCCGCGATCGGCAGGTCCGTCGAACTTACCGGCCGGCGCAAGGACGGCAGCGAATTCCACCTGGAGCTCTCGCTCTCCGCGGCGCGCGAGACGGAGGCCTGGTCGGCGATCGGCATCGTCCGCGACGTCACCGAACTGAAGCGGATGCAGGACGCGCTGACCCGCGGTGAGGCGGAAATGAGAACCACGCTGTATGGTATCGCCGATGGCGTGGTCTCACTGGATAGTGCCGGCCGCATCCTGCTGATGAATCCGGTTGCCGAGGCCCTGACGGGGTGGAGCGAGCGGGAGTCGCGCGGCAACCGACTCGACGAGGTCTGGTGCGTCGTTGATGGCGAGACCCGCGCCGGGATTGCGGATCCGGTCACCTCGGCGCTGCGCCAAGGCGGCGCCGTCGCCCTCACGACCAATGCCCGGTTGATTGCCCGCGACGGCACTGAACGCCCGATTCGCGGCAGCGCCGCGCCGATCCTCAATCGGGATCGGATCACCGGCGTGGTGCTCGTTTTCCACGATATGAGCAAAGAAAAGGCACTGCAGGAAAAATTGATGCTTGCCGAAAAACTGGCGGTCATGGGGCGGCTGGTGGGCGATGTCTCTCATGAACTCAACAATCCCCTCGCGATTGTCATCGGCAGAACCGAACTCCTGCTGTGCAACAGTGATGGACAAGCGTCATCGTTCACCGAGAAGCTGGAAATCATCCTGCACAGCGCCCGCCGCTGCAAGACCATTCTGGGCGGTCTGCTCGGCTATAGCGGCACCATCGGCAAAGCAACCGGTGTCGTCGCCCTGGAGGCGCTGATCCGGGAGGCGGTGGCGGCCGTTGCTCAGCAATATGACCTGAGCGGCATTGCCGTGGATGTTGATTGCAAGGTGCCGGCCGACAGCGCGGTCTCCGGCGCCGAAGACGCCCTGCTCTCGGTCTTCATCAATCTGATCCGCAATGCGCGGCAGGCGATGACCGGACCGGGCCGGCTGAGCATCACCGTGGCACCGGAAGACGAGGGCCGCCTGCGCATCGCCATTCGCGACACCGGCATCGGCATCAGCAAAGAGAAGTTGGCCACCCTGTTTCAGCCGTTCCGCTCCGGCTGGCAGGGTGGTGACGGCACCGGGCTCGGCCTCGTCACCAGCCTGGGTATCATCGAGACACACGGCGGCCGCCTGTGGGTTGAAAGCGACGGCGAGGGGCGCGGCGCCCAATTTACGATCCTGCTGCCGTCCCGCACGCGCAACGACGATGGGGAACCCCATCACCCCGCCAACCCTTCGGAGCAATAGCAGATGACCACACCAGCCGCGACACCGACGATCCTCATCATCGATGATGAACCGGACCTGCGGGGACTGATGAGAGACGTCCTGGCCGGCCAAGGCTGGCGGGTCTTCTGTGCCGCCAACGGCCCCGACGGCATTGTGCTCAATGAGCAGGAGAATCCGGACGTGATTCTTCTGGACCTGCGCATGCCGGGCATGGATGGCATTACGACCCTGCGCAACATCCGCCGCTCCGATGACCGGGTCCAGGTTGTCATCCTGACCGGATTTGCCTCTCCGGATACCATCAGGGACGCGGCCGAACTCCAGGTCAGCGAATACTTGAGCAAGCCGTTTGCCAATCGTGACCTGGTCAGCATCATCACCACTGCCTATGAATCCTCACTGGCGGAACGGTAAGAATGAAAGACCTCAGAAGACTGATCTATGTGCCTATTCTGCACGCCCAGGACGCTGCCGGACGCACCGCGGCGCCGCGGCCCAAGGCCGGGACAGCGCCGTTGCGCGCGGGCCGGAGCGGCGCCGCACCGTCGCCGGTCGATGACATGTGGAAGGGCATTGCGGCCAAGCTCGGCGAGCTCAACTTACCCTGGCGGCAGACCCGCATCTTCCAGGACGGTACCCCGGTGTGCGGTAATGAATCGGCACTGGCCGGGCGGCTGGCCGAGAGCGGCAGCCCCAATTTCTCGTTGCTCTTGGAGCTGATGCAGAAAGGGGCGACACTGGAGGGCACGGAGGATCTCGATCTACTCGTACAGGAATACGACCTGCTCAATAAATTGCTGATGAAAGGCACGGCGGCGCAGCGGCAGGCGGGCCAGGCGCAGTACCAGGAAGCAAGCAAGGCACTGCTGACCTTGAGGGATCAGTTTATTTTCAATCGCATTACCGGGATCCTGCAGGAAGGAGAAGTGCCGCTGGTGTTCATGGGGGTCATGCACCGCCTGGATAAGCTGCTGGAAAAGGCGTTCCTGGTGTCTTACGTCATTTACCGCCTGCCCTTCCGCAGTGTCGGCACGATCTATAACGCCTGAGGGGGCAAGACCATGCGTCGCAAGTCATCGTTGTTGACCGCCGACCCGATCCTGTTTTCGCCTATCTATCTTAATTCGGACAATGTTTCAACCGAGAAGCTGCTCGCGTTTTATCGCTTTGCCAATCTCTTTTTCCCGAAAATGGGCGGCTCTTCGGGATCTCAGTAGGTTATGATATACTTATATTTCAGCATCTTACGAGGTTTTGAAGGTCATCATGGACTCCAACAACGAGCCACTCAGA
>NZ_CAIZIZ010000210.1 GCF_903933125.1 uncultured Lamprocystis sp.
CGTAGGAGCGGCCCCCGGCCGCGACGGGTTGACGATCACGCTCAGTAGGGGGTGCGCCGTGCGCACCCTGACATACCGCCGTCGAACGCGGCGCCCAGGCCACGGTCGGCGCCACGGTGCACCCTACTCGGACGCGCTGTTGAGTGCATAGAACTCGTGCAGCTTGGCCTGGAGCAGGCGCTTGTCCGGCAGCCGAGTGCGATATTCAGCCACCAGGGCCGGTGACAGCGACCGGCTCAGGGCATACTCGACCACCTCGTCGTCCTTGCTCGCGCAGAGCAAGACGCCGATCGCCGGGTTCTCATGGGGCTTGCGCAGGTCCCGGTCCAGCGCATCAAGGTAGAACTCCAGCGTGCCCAGGTACTCTGGCTCGAAGCGGCCCAGCTTCAGTTCAAAGTCCACCAGACAATTGAGCCCACGGTGGAAGAACAGCAGGTCCAGCACGAAGTCGCGTCCGCCCACCTGCAGGGGGACTTGCGAGCCGACGAAACAAAAATCGCGCCCGAGTTCGATCAGAAAGTCCCGTCGCTTGCACTGCCCGAGAATCATCAGATGGTGGGTCCATGAAATTTGTCGCACCAGTGGCGCGACTGTTTCATCCTCCCGGTAGGTCTCGTAGAACTGGCGCATGCGGAACAGATTGCTCCGCGTGAACCCGCGCAGCCCGGGCTGAGTCCTGGCCAGATAGTCCGCCAGTTGCTGCACCACGGCGTCGCCCCACTCCGCCGTTTCCAGCTTGCGGCTGAGGTGCGCACCCACCTGCCAGTAGAGATCGATCAGGGTCGTGTTGACCGCCTGCAGCGCCTGGTGGCGCGCGGACTCGATCAGCCGGGCGATCTCGGCGAAGTCCGTGGGTATTGGATTAGCAGCGCCGATAGGCGTCATGTCGCTCATATTAATGACGTACCACCAAGGTATCCGTCAAATAGCGCCCGAACAGGTCGTCATAGGTGATGATACGCAGGTCTTCACAGGTGGCCTGGGCAATGAGCAGCCGATCGAAGGGATCTTTATGATAAGTCGGTAGTTCAAGAACGGCCTGGGTGTGATAAGGCGTGATATTGAGCCAGCGGAATCCCTGCGCCGTGATGTCATCAACGATCGCGCGTGACGGCAGGTCCATCTTTCCAATGCCATGCTTGATCGCCATTTCCCACACCGATACGGCGCTCACGAAGGCGCCGTTACGCTCGATCAAATCAACGGTTGCGCGATCGGTCAGCTCGTCCAGCATCCAGTCGTAAATGATGCAGGTATCAAGCAGCAGGCGCATCACTGTCTCCGAGAAACAGCCCCTCGATCTGCGCCTGTGTCTCTGCGGAATTCCAATCAGAGCTGTGGGCTACGAGACCCTTCCAGGCGCCGGGCGGTTTGATCGGCATCTGCCCGTAGGGAACGATCTTTGCCACCGGTACACCGTTGCGCGCGAGCAGCACCTCCTCGCCGCGCTCGACCGCTGCGACCAGACTGGACAAGCGGTTCTTGGCTTCCAACATATTGACTTGCATGATGTCACTCCGCGGGCCGATGCTTGGCCAAGCTTAGCCAATAATGGCCTCGATTGCCATCGCTTGCTGCCGGACGGGGCATCCGCCCCGTCCGAAACGTTTTCTCAGGGCTTGCGGGCTCGTACCGACGATTGGCGACGGAATAAACATCCGGAACGGGACGAATGTCCCGTCCCGCCGCGAACCGCTTCGCTTGTTCCACCCTACGGCACTGCTTCATGTCGGCAAATCCCCCTGGTTCGGGTTCTGAAAATGCGCCCAGGCCAGCCGGTAGTCCGCCTCGCGGTTGGCGAGGTTGAAGGGGGCGACGTAGGTGATGGTCCGCGCGACGGGGCCGCCGGGCAGGGTGTCGTCGAGGATGGGGCGTTCGACGCGGGTGCCGGCGGGCACCTGGGGTTGGCCGTCCTTGGGCTGGATGTCCTCCCAGCCGAGGCGGCGCTGTGTGGGGCAGCCTTCCAGGCTGCGCACTGTGCATTCGACATCGCGCTTGCCGGCCTTGCGCGGCAGGCCGACGCCGACCAGGCCCTTGCTGGCGGTGAAGACGATGCGGCCCGCGGCGTCGTACCAGGTGTCCTGTTCGTATTGGCGCATCACCGGGAACTGGACGCGGTAGATGGTCAGCAATTCATCGAGCGTCAGGCCCAGGGCCTGGGGGGCCAGTACGTCGATCTCCACCAGGGCCTGGCGGCGGGCGTAGTCGGTGCGCAGGGCGCAGTGGCGTTGCCAGGTGGGAGTGAGTTTCTGGAAGAAGTCTTGCGGCAGGCGGGGGTCGGGGCTGGACCAGTGGTCTTGCTGGAAGGCGGGGCTCCAGCATTCTTGCCAGAGGTCGGCGTAGTGGGTGGTGAGGCAGTTGAGCGATAGCACCCTGACGAATAAGGCTATTCTGCGATTCGCAAGACTAAGATCGAGCACCGGTAACAAACGAACGGAGTCATCACGAAAGTCCTTTTTCCCAATGGATCTAAAGAACTCGACTTTGGCCATTTCAGGGAGTCGAGGCCAGTTGATTCAGCACGCGTTGCCAATCCTGGCGGGAAATAACGAGGGCGTCCGGGTCTGCGGTTGAGTTGACGAAATTCGCCGCCGCCCAACTGGTGCGGCGCACCA
>NZ_CAIZIZ010000211.1 GCF_903933125.1 uncultured Lamprocystis sp.
TCGTCACCCCAACCTACGATGCTCCACCAGCAGTTTGGCGGCGGCCAGGGTATCGACACCCGGCAGGGTCATCAGAAGGTCCATGGCCGCCTGATAGGGTTCCAAGCGGGCGACGAGCGTACGCTCCAAGGCCGAAGAACCCATCGTCACTATCGGGTTGCGCGGTCCCCCGCGCCCGCGATCCGGAGAGGACAATTCGGTGCGGCGAAAGGGCTGACACGCGTTGGTCTCGAAGCAATTCTGCCGCCGGGTTAATCATCTGGAATCACTGATTTTGCTGCGCTAACCTGTTACACTTGATCAACTTATTGAACAAGTATGATGCCATGAAAGTCGTCACCTACTCCCATGCACGCAATACATTGAAATCCTTGCTGGATACGGTCGTGCGGGACGCGGACGTGGCGATCATCAGTCGTCGGGATGCCGAGGGTGATGCGGTGGTCATGTCCCTGGATCACTACAACAGTCTGATGGAGACCCTGCACCTGCTGTCGACCCCTGCCAACGCCGAGGCCTTGGCGCGCGCGATCCGGCAGGATCAGGCGGGCGAGGCGCAACCGCGGACCCTGATCGATGCGGACGGCGATTAACCATGCGCGGGATTCGTTTCGTCCCGGACGCCTGGGATGCGTACCTTGATTGGCAACAGCAGGATCGCAAGACGCTAAGACGCATTGACCTCCTGATCAACGAGGCCGCCCGCGAGCCCTTTGCCGGGATCGGCAAACCCGAACCGCTGCGCGGCCATCTCTCGGGCTACTGGTCGCGGCGCATTGACGACACCCATCGCCTGGTCTACCGTGCGACCGACACCGAGTTGGTCATCATCGCCTGTCGCTTTCATTACGACGGCTGATGAACGGATGATCTTGTGGGAGCGGCCTCCGGCCGCGACGGGGCCTCGCAAACTGCCGCAGGGTCGCTGGTTACCGCCACGACCCTGAACAGTTCCAAAATTTCTTGACAAGATTAACAAGATTTACAAGATTGAAAATAAATAACATCTTGTAAATCTTGTTGATCCTGTCTAGATGTATTGAATTCGGGCTCGCCGTGCTTTTCGGGACCGCACCTTAAGGCGATTCCTGTCATGTAGGGGCGACTTCAGTCGCCCCTAACGTCGGTAGACCATTTCCCGGAAATCACCTCGGCTGCCTATCCGGCTCCCACGCTCCAGCGTCGCGTCACCCCACGGGCCGCTGGAGCGGCCGACCTGCATTCCCACGCTGGAGCGTGGGAACGAGACTATTCACTCTACGCACTCAATCCCGACGATCGTCCCGATGTGACGCCAACTCTTCGCGGACTACCCGGCGCAGCGTGTCCTCCATATGCTCGTCATCCATCGCACGATGCAGCGCCTGATTGATTAGTGTCTCATAACTCTGCTTGCCGGCCTTGGCTTTGAAAAACGCGATCACCGAAGCGTCCAATCTGATGGAAACCTGCTCGGTTCCCAGTCGGTCACCGACGGCCGCTGCGAATTCCTCGCGGCTGACATCCTTGAGCCCGACCCGGAGACGGGGCTCAGAGGTAGGAGAAGAAGTTTTTGATTTCATCGTTCTCTGCCTTGCGCATGGAAATGATGTGAATGGTATCGTCGGTTTCGGTGTGCGTAATGACAACGACAGCTGTTCCCAGAAGACCGGTTGTGTTGAAACGCTGTTCACCGTAACGATCGCGGGTATCCTCGTAGGTCACGGTCGGCCCGGCAAAGACCGACGCGGCATCGGCAAAGTCCAGCGAATGCTTACGCCGGTTCGCCTGCCGTTTCTTGGCGTGCCAGGTAAATTCCATCGGGTGCTCTGTCTAGAGTCGATGGACTTGGCCGGACTCTGATGTTGAATTCAATGCTTTTCGCTCGGCCTCCTCGTCGCCCTTGCACATGCTGGGCGGGAACTGGATGTCGAGGTTGGCGACTGAGAGTTTGCCGGAGATCAGGCGGGGGAGGAGGAGATCGCGTGTTTTATTGAGCAGCGTGATCGCCTCCTCCAAGTTATCCGATTCCTGATACAACGGTCCTGCTAGATCGGAAAATCTCTGTTGAAGGTGCTCGGACGGAAAAAGCAGACGTTGTTTACCGACGAGATCCGGTTTTAAGTGGAGAACATTTGCGCCGTTTGCGAATTCCTTAATGAAAGAAGAAAAGCCAGAATGGCGCATGTATGCGTAAAGGAATGTTTTTGAAATAGTCTTTGGAATCAGCTTGATTACGTCAAGGGAAATTACCGTCATTTTACCCGGCAGATATGGAATACGTGCAACCTCACCTATAACAGCACGATCTTGGGTCATATCGGTCACTGCCATCACGACATCTCCAGCTTCAACGCATTGTTCGTTGCGGTGATACCCCGAATAATATTTAAGCCCTTCTTTTCGGTAACCGCCACGACGATTAAATGATTTTAGCGTAATAAAAAAACAAGTTCCCTCTTCGTCTGAGATCTCGTGTGCAGAATATGACTTGCCTTTCGCATGACCGAAGAATTTTGAGCTGAGATCGAAATGCCATCCCTCGGGCACGCCTTTGACTAGCTTGGTGCTTTGGTAACCTGGGAAGCGCATACGGACAAACCATTCCCGGTAGATCTCCTCGGCCATCTTTTCGAGGAGGATGATGCGACGCTTGTTGGTCTCTATCAAGTCATCATAGGCGGTGAGGATGGCGGCGATCTTGCGTTGGGTCCCTAAATCGGGTATAGGAATGCGGAAGTCCCCGATTTGTTTACCACTGATATGCGGAACAGTTACTCCAGTAACAATCGGCTGGAGGTAGTTTGCGAAATAGTTGCTGGAGATAACGTGTCGCAGGTAGTGCTGATCCAACTTGCCTTTTGCCCGGATGCGAGCCACCCGTTGTACGAGTAAAGATTTTGGATCGTGAGGCTTGATGTAAGACCATTTCAATCCCGCAGTGACCCATGGGCGATCCATGGCTAAAACGATATCGCCAGAAACCAAATGATATCTCGAGAACGCATCGTATTCATGGAGTGGCCAACGTTTCGCTTCAAGCCAGTCGATATAGCCTTGATGAACATTTTCGCCCTTGACCAGGGGGATGTCAGCCAGGTTATCTGTAAAGCGCTCGCTCTTGAAAGCAAACCCTGGCAATATCGATGCGTACGCATCGAGTTTCTCAACTTCGTACCTTGAAATTTCGTAACGCATGATTATCCAATAATCGATGCAAGGTATTTTTGTATTGTTAGCGAAACTCCCTCAGACTCCTTGTCTAACTCTGCTAACCGATCTCCAAGTTCAGCTAAGTCTCCGAGAAATTCTTCCTCCGTCTTCCCATCCTCCTCAATCACCACCCCCACATAGCGCCCCGGATTGAGCGAATAGTCCTGCTCCTTGATCTCATCCAGGTCGGCGAGTTTGCAAAGCCCGGTGACATCCTCGTATCGCGCCTCGGGAAAGCGCTCCTGGAGCCAGTGGATGTGGGAAAACCAGCGCTCGGCGCTCCTGACCTCGGTATGGATGGCCTCCAAGGCGGTTTTGAGCGCCTTGGTCTGGCGGTCGGCGCCGCCCCGCTTGCCGTCGGCTTTCGCCTGATCGGCAACCTGCTTTTCCTGGTGGCGGACGGTGCGGTCGAGCTGTTTGAGACAGTCGTGCAGGACGGTAAAGAAGGGAGCGAAAGTGGCGCTCAGGTCCCGTTGGGCCGCGTTCTTGTCTTCTATCGTGGCCTGGCCGCCGTTGTGCTGCTGATACGCGGCATAGGCCTGTTGCAGTGCGTCGAGTCCGTCCCATGCCTTGACCAGAGCAGCGACTGCGGCTTTCCCGGCTTGGTCGGCGAGGACGGCAAGGAGTTGCGCCGAGACGGGTTCGACCTGTTGCCGGTTGTCGGCCAGGCACTGCATCCCTGATGCGAAGTAGCGGTCGATGAGGCTGACGAACTCGCCGCGGCGGCCCTTGTGCAGGCGGCTGATGATGGCGATGTTCTGGATCTGCTCCTCGGTGAGTTCCCGATGGGCACGGTCGATCTGGGTGAAGATGTTGCGGGCGTCGATGAAGAGGATGCGTTCATCCCGCTTGGCCTTGTCGAAGAACCAGAGGGTGGCCGGCAGTGTGACCGTATAGAACATGTTCGACGGCAGGGTGAGCATGCCGTAGATGAGGTTCTTCTCGATCAGGCTCCGGCGGCAGTCGGCCTCGCCGTGACGGGCGTCGGAGGCGGAGTTGGCCATGACCAGGGCGGCGCGGCCGGTGTCCTTGAGCGAGGTGGCGAAGAGGTTGATCCAGAGATAGTTGGCGTTGGGGACCGTCTCTTTGCCCTGCTCGGATTTCTTGGCCTTGGTCTTGTTGCGCGGCAGCCCAAAGGTGTTGAAGCGCTTGTCTTTCTCGACGGCTGAGAGGGCCACGTCGTCGACGTTGAAGGGCGGATTGGCCAGCACATAGTCGAAGGTGCCGAAGGATTTGAACTCGTCGGCATAGTAGGTGTTGGCGGCCTTAATCTCGCCGCGCAGCCCGTTCACCACCAGGTTCATGCGGGCGAGCTTGACGGTCTCGCCCTGTTTCTCCTGCCCGTAGACGTAGACGCTGGTGTTCTTGCCCTGGGCTTCCAACTCCCGGCGATGCCGGGCGATGAAGTCGGCGGACTGCACGAACATGCCGCCGGACCCGCAGGCGGGATCGAAGACGGTGCCGCCGTGGGGCTCGATGATCTCTACCATCAGGCGCACCACCGAGCGCGGGGTGAAGAACTCGCCCCCACCCTGGCCCTCGGCCATGGCGAATTTGCCGAGGAAGTATTCGTAGATCTGGCCAAACACGTCGCCGGTGGCATCGTTCGGGATGTTGTCGAACTGGCGCAGGAGGTAGAACGGCAGGTCCCTGGTCTCCGGGGTGCGGGTGAGACGGAAGTATTCGTCCTTGGGCAGGCAGTCCTTGAGTTCGGGCTTGAAGAATTCGATCGATTTCATGGCCGCGACGATGGCCTTGGCGATGTCCTCGCTCTCCGACAAATCGAGGAGGTAGCTGTAGCGGGCGTAGTCGGCCAGATGGAAACCGCACTTGGCGACGGCGATTTCGTGCAGCGGCTTCTCGCGGCGGGTGCCTTTGAGCGCGGCGTGCTCGGCCTGGATGACGGCCTCGTGGCGGCGGTAGTTGATGTCGGCGAATTTCAGAAAAATCAGGCCGAGCACGGGGGTGCCGTACTCGGAGGCCTTGAGGTCGGAGTTCGCCCGCAGGTTATCGGCGGCGGACCAGAGGGTGTCTTCGAGTTGCTTGAGTTGGTCACGGTTCATCCTTGGAGTATATCAAGGATGCTGCTGACGAAAGTCGCCAGACCACAACGATGATCAAGGCCAATTTTGGCCTTGATCATCGTTGCGGCCAGGCCTTCCGCAGAGGTACTGGTACGGACAACTGGGCTTTGATCATCGTTCCGGCCAGACTTTCCGCAGAGATCCTGATGCGGAAAATTGATCCGCAGATGAACACGGATTTTTTTTCTTCATCTGTGAACATCTGTGTCATCTGTGGATAATTCCGATCGATCCGGCCGGAGCGACGATACTGGTGGCGAGTTCGCCGAATCGCTGAATCGTGAATGCTGCGGTTCGTGCCTGACACTGGTGGCGAATTCTCCCGACCGCGGAGTCCGGAAAGAACGTATCTCACGCCAAGGGGCCAAGCACGCCAAGAAGAGCGCAATCCTGCGGTGACCCCCGTCATCCCGCGAGCGCCTCCGGTTTCGATAGCGCTTTGAAGAACCTTGGCGTCTTGGCGTCTTGGCGTGAGATATTCCGGATCTGAGTCAAGCCGGTGCGGCGGATACGCCCGTTTGAGCGCAATCCGCCACCAGTGTCGGTGCCTCGCCGCATCCTACGGCACCACGGCACTGCGCGGCGTCGCGGGTCAGCGCGGCGCCCCATCGCGGCCGGAGGCCGCTCCCACGGGGGGGCATGTTTCCACGCGCGGTCTCAGTTGGCCTGGAAGCCGGTGCTCTCGCTGCTCCGCCCCCGGCCCTGCAGTGCGCGCAGGATGTCTTTGAGCGGTCGGGTCCGGGTCTCGCGCGGGACGCACAGATAGTGTCGGCGCAGGTCATCACGGTAGGCTTCGGACGCGCTGGTGGACAGCGGCTGCCACTCCGCGGCCGGCGCCTCGGCGAAGGCGCCGTCGCTGCCGTAGGCGTAGGTCTTCCAGGCCCCCTTGAGGGTGCAGCGGATGCCTTCGTAGGAGACGTTGCGTCCGCCGCTCGGGAGTTCGATGACCAGGGTGTAGCGCACCGCCGCGATGGGTTCGTCGATGCGCAGGTTCTTGCCGTCGATGAAGAACTTGAACGGCGACCGGGGTCCTTCCGGGGTGAAGGCGAGCAGGTCCTGATCGCGCGGCCAGGGCGGGAGGTTGACGGCCGCTTCCTGCCGTTCGGCCCCTTCCTGGACGTTGCTGGGACGTATCGGCTCCGGGTCCAGCTTGAAGTTGTTGTCCGCGTTCGTCCGCGCGGCTCCCAACAACAGGGGCATCAGGATGAGAGGGGCGTAGCGTCGCAAGGGCATGGGCGTTGATCCTGAGTAAAACAGTCAGCGTGCGTTGCAGGGTCGATAGTCCGCCGGACGTCCGTCGAGGATGGCGGTGAGGTTGTCGAACTCGTCCTGGAGGCCGCCGCCGCCCTCGGCCATCACCCGATCCATCGACTGGCGCACCGCCTGGGAGAGCGACCAGCCCAGCGGCGGTTCGACCAGCGATTGCTCGATCCGTCCGCGCGCCGCCGGGTCACCTTGGGTGCGGGCCAGTTCGGCTTCGACCACGGCGGCCAGTGAGACCTCGATGACCGCGCCGCGCATGTCCCCTTCGACCAATTTCGCGGTGCTGACCTCGGCGAGCCGCCCGCGCGCGGTCCGGGCGTTCAACAGGGCGCGCACCGGGGAGGCGACCTCGCTCAGGAAGTCGCTGGCGGGTGGACCTTCGGGGCCTGGCCCGACGCTGGTGACCTCCGGGCGGCGTTGACAGACCGCGGGCGCCTGCGGGTCGTTGCGGATCAGGATCAGGATCGGGTAGAGGGTCTCGTCGTTGATCAGTTCCAACAGATCGACGGTGGTGGTGGCGCCTGAATTCTCGAAATAACCGCCGTCGACCAGGCGAATTTTCTGGTCGCCCTCGGCGCCCGGGCCGATGAGGCTGCCGGCGGGGCTCACGTAGGTGAAGCGCGCACTGGCCCCGGCGGCGGCGGACAGCCGGATGGTCCGGGTCTGGAAACCGTCGTCGAGTAGGTCCAGGGTGTCGGTGAAATTGGTCAGCGCGATGTTGGAGATGACCGCGCGCCGGCCCGAGTCCACGATCGTGGTGTTGAGCAGCAGCCCGGGGAGGCGGAACTTGTAGCCGTCGGCATAGAGTGCGGTGAAAGGTCGGGTCAACGGGTTGTCCGCGTCCGCCAGGGCCTGCTCGAATCCCAGTTCCAGGAAACGCTGGCGGTCCGCCGCCGGGAAGGGGTAGGGGATGAAGCGCTGGACCAGGTCCGGGAACAGCATGCCGGCGGCGACCGGTGACAGAAAGTCATGGCTCAGCGCCTGTTGGACGGTGCTCAGCGTGGTCTCCCCATCCACCAACGCGGCGCGGTTTTCCAGTTGCTGACGCTTGACTGCCGTGTACATCGCGGCGCCGACACTGCCGCCCGAGACGCTGCTGATGGCGAACAGGGATTGGCTGAACGTGGGGATTTTGGCTTCCAGGGTCGCCAGGGTGGAGGCGGTCCAGTAGGCGGCGCGGATGCCGCCGCCCGCCGCGGCGACCAGGATGACCGGATCGCGTCCGTCGATCTGCCGCGGTGCCGGGTTGACCTCCCGCCAGGCCTGATAGTGCGCCGCGGCCGCGAGCCGTTGCAGGGCCGGGGCCTGGTCGGCGACGCGGATCCAGTGATTGTCGTTGAAGAATCCGAAGCCGGCCGCGAGGATCAGAGCCAATGCGGTGCCGGCCGGCAGGCCGTTGACGAGAAACGCGTAGGTGAGCACCAGACTGCCGAAGAGTGCAATCCCGGCGAGGCCGGACAGCAGGATGGCCGGCGTCCCCAGGGTCTGGGGGAGGCTGACCGGCCAGACCACGAAGGCGGCGAGCAGGATGAAAACCGTGAGCTGACCGAGTGACAGGATAATCAGCATCAGGCGGCGGTCGTGTGCTTCGCCTGGTTCGGTTAGCCCACGGGTGCGCTCGGTCGCTTTCACGAACCAGTCGCGGCGTTTGTAGTAGAACCACCACAGGCCCGCGGCCAGGAGCAGGAAGAGTGCGCCCAGTACCCAGGCCCCGGTCTGGGCGCTGGTTTCGAGTCGCAGGAACCCGATGCCGATGGCCAGCGGCACCAGGGTGCCATAGACGCGCGGCAACCAGGTCCGGCCGAACCGGGAGCGCTGCCAGCGGAGCTGATCGCCGTCGAGGGTGTGCGTGAGCAGGAGCCGGGCGCTGTACCAGAGCCCCAGGCTCAGGAACAAGGCGCTGAGCAGGAAGAACAGGTTGGACCAGGCAAAGCCGTACTCGGCGGACAGGCGCAGCAGATCCTGACCCTGACCGACCTGCGTGAACAGGACCGCGGCGCCGACCGCGGTGACCGTGGCATAGCCGCATAGCCACAGGACGCGCACGATGGAGTTCCAGATGAAATTCCAGAGGGCGAGCAGCGGAGGCAGTGATGCATCCGCGGCGGAGGTGGTTTCAGGGGCGCTTGGCGACATGAGGGACCTCGCTGGAGTGATGGTGGACAGAGATGAATGTCGGGTTCGTCAGAACAGTTCCCGTCTTGATCATAAACCCGGCCAACTCGCGATTTTCGCGGTTGGCGGTTGCGGTCCGCGGAGCGGACCCTACAGGGTGTCGTTCGAGAAGGTGTCGCAGGCCGCCAGGCGGCCCTCGGCCAGGCCGCGTTTGAACCAGCGCACCCGCTGTTGTGAACTGCCGTGGGTGAAGCTGTCCGGCGTCACGTAGCCGCGGGTCTGACGTTGCAGACGGTCGTCACCGATGGCGGAGGCGGCGTTCAGGCCTTCTTCCACGTCGCCCTGTTCGAGAATCCGACGGGCGGCATGAGCGCGGTTGGCCCAGACGCCGGCGAAGCAGTCGGCCTGGAGTTCCAGCCGTACGGAGAGCTGATTGCCCTCGCGCTGGCCGGCGCGGCGGCGCAAATTTTCGACCTGATCGGAAATGCCGAGCAGGTTCTGGACGTGATGGCCCACTTCATGGGCGATCACGTAGGCCTGGGCGAAGTCACCAGGGGCGCCGAAGTCGTTGCGCAATTCGTCGTAGAACGCCAGGTCGATATAGACCTTGTGATCGGCCGGGCAGTAAAACGGACCCATGGCCGCCTCGCCGAGCCCGCACGCGGAGCGGGTGACGCCGGTGAACAGAACCAGATTCGGCTCGCTGTAGCGTTTGCCGGCCTCTTTGAAGACCGCGTTCCAGGTATCCTCGGTGTCGGCCAGGACGACCGAGACGAACTCCTTCATGTCGTCTTCCATGCCGGCCGTGGGGACGCGAAACTGGGGCTCGCCGCCCGGCCCGGACTGGGCCATGGGGTCCTGGGGGGCGGTCGGGCCGGGCACGAACTGACCGTCGCGGGTCAGCAGCACCGAAGGGTCGACGCCCAGCAGCATCAGCACCACCACCAGCACTAATCCGCCCAGGCCGCCGCCGATCCCGACGGTGCGTCCGACGCGCATTGGCCGTCGGCCGCCGCCGAACGGATCGCCCCCCAGGCTGCCGTCGTCGCGGCGGTCCTCGATATGCTCGCTACGTCTGCCGGTTTTCCAGCGCATGAGTCGGTCCTCTGAAGGATGCGTGATTATCCCATGATTGTGGATCATAGCACTCGGCAGGCGCTCCACTGGGCCAGTATCGCAACCGCGGCAATTCTAAGTTTGGGCGGCATCGCGCGACCCTTTGTTGGATGCGGCGTGCGCGACCGCCGTGCCGGATCCCGGACACCGAACAGCGCGCCCGATCCACCTTACAGCGGAGCTGCTTCTGTAGGGTGGACAAGCGCAGCGCAGTCCACCAGCCGCGCCTGCGCTATGCTTGTCAACGGCCGAAGCGATGATCAAGGCCCGCAGTCCTGTCGGTGCCCCCTAAACACCCTGAGCGTTCGCCGAGAAAGGCACTTCACACGATTGTTTTTTTCTCTTATTCCTTTGTCGGAACCACGTAGGCATCCTCCGGTCTATGTCGCGTACCCTCAACTCGTTCGTGCGTTATGAGGCAATCTTGCCTCATAACGCA
>NZ_CAIZIZ010000212.1 GCF_903933125.1 uncultured Lamprocystis sp.
GCCGCGGGCCACGCCCGCCGATGGACGGCGGCTGGCCGCGACGATCGGCCGCCGCAACCCCCGGCTCAGCACACGCTTCGGCACCGCCGTGGCGTCAGTTGCGGGGCCTGCGCCCAGCTGCAAAAATGGCCAAAGTCGAGTAGAAGTAGAAGCCGTCTTCATCCCCACCCAGGAGGGCAGCGATGTCGATGGCGGACTTCGTCGGTTTCTTCGGCGGGGGCTGCGGTGCTGGTGGGCGCTCGGGTGCCGACGGTTGACTGCGCGGAAGAGGGCTGACCGCCCCTTGCGTGTTGATCAGGCGCCGCCCAACGGGCTGATAGCCCTTGTTCATCTTCTCGGTCCGACGCTGATGGACGATCGCGCGGGTCAGACCGATCTGGTTCTGCACCAGTTGGCCGGCTTTCCCCCACCGGACCTCAAAATAGCCCGGACCCGGTGCCCATCTCGGCATAGCCCCACTCCTTGGCCGATCCATCCGGATGGGTGAAACGCATTTGGCTCGATCGTCTGGCGCATCGGCCGGGGGAGGCATGGACGGGCACATGGTCGGTCCATGGGGCGGTGAGTTCGATCATCGAGCGCGTTGGCATCGGCGTCGTTGGCGCCTTCAAGCGCCCACCGGACACACCATGAGCGCCCACGGAACGGCCCGCCAACGCGCCTTCCAGACCGCCTGTACCCTCGCCGCCGCCGGCAAGCGCCCGACGATCGCCGCCGTCCGCGAGGGACTGGGTGGTAAGGGCTCCCAGCAGGCGATCGGCGCCGGGATCAACGACTGGCTCAACGAGGCCGCCCGGCGCTTTCAAATCCCCGGCATCCCCGAGGCCCTGCGCACGCAGGTGGCCGCGGTCTGGGACCAGGCGTGCCGGCTGGCCGGCGAGCAGTGGGAGAATGCGAAGACGGCGCTTGAGGCCCGGGTCTTGGGGCTGGACGCCCAGGTCGCGGCGGTCGCTGGGGAGCGCGACGCGGCCAGGGCCGAGAGCGAGCGCTTGGCCGCCGAGTTGAACAGCCAGGGCACGATAGTGCTGGAAACGCCGGACGCCTTGGAGTTGGCCGGTAACAGCCTCGCCGCCCGTACCGCGGCCCTCCAGGAGACGATTGAGGCCCTGGCGCAGTCCCGCCAGCGGGATCATGCCGAACGCGTTGCCGCGGCGGCGGACAGCCTTAAGGCGGCCCAGGAGCGCATCGCCCGCATACAGGTGGACCAGGAGGTCGCGGCGGCGCGGGCCGAGTTGCTGGAGCGCGCGGAGGCGCTCGCCAGGGGCGCTGCCATACAGACGCGGGCGGACCTTGAAGCCGCACAGGCGTTGGCGGAACAGTTGCGCTGCTCAGTGTCCGAGCGCGACGGCCAGCGTGCCACATTGGCGACCACGGTCCAGGCGGAACAACAGGCGCGGGACGCGGATACCCAGCACTGGCTCAGCCGGCTCGCAGAACATCAGGCGGCAATGGCGGAGGCCCGTGCCCGGGAAACGGCGCTGATCGAGGAAAAGAGGACCTTGGCCCTGGAGGCGCAGCGTTTACGGCAGGACCTTCGGAGGGTGCAGTCCGAGATCACTGGCCGCTTCGCCAGCCCGGACAGCCGCCCGACGCCTGCAACACCGGAGTAATCGGCACCACCCTGGATCGCCGACCCTGCTGGGTCAAGGCGTTGGCCCGTTCGGCGGTCATGGACGAGCGATTCTTGATCAGTTGGATCGCGGTGATAGGTCACCGGTTGTCGGGGCACGGAATCGACGACAGCGGCAGAAACATCGGCGTCGGCTCTGGTCGATCGAGCAGAAGGCCCTCGACCACCGACACCGGCTCGAAGCCATAGCGAAGATAGAACGTCCGTGCCTCGGGTTTCGCATCGACGACGACGCCGACACACCCGATCTCGTCGGCCATCCGGCGGGCGAGGGTCAAGGCGAAGCGCAACAGGGCCTGGCCAACCCCGCGGTCCCGCGCCGTCTCGGCCACCGCCAGTCGCGCCAATCGTAGCGTCGGCAATGGGTAGCGCGGCAACCGGCGACGGCGCTCGGCGGGGAGCGCATCGATTTCGATCTCGGACGGCGAAACAGTGACAAAGCCCAGGATCGCATCATCCTCGACCGCGATGTAGGTGACGCCGACATGGTGGCGAAACTGGTTCTGGCCCGCAAAGCGATGGAAAAAGCGGTCGAGGTCTGGGTGTCCGCTGCGGAACCGGTCACGATCGTCGCCAGGCTCCAGCCGCCGAATCCTCATGCTCATCAGGGGTCGCTGTGAGCGGGCTCGGGATCCTCGCCGAAGAGTTCACACATGGCCCGATTGGGGACCTCCTGAGACTTCAGCCGCTCCAGCAGCCGCTCGCCCGACGCGGCCGTGACCACGAGGCGTGGGGGTATCACGATATCCTCAGGGATCTCGCTGATGGCCTGTAGATGGTGCAGCAGCGCCTGCTCGATCACGAACCCTTTCTTCATCCCCCGGGCACGGACGTACCGTTCCAGGCGATCACGGGTTTCGGGAGAGATGTTCGCGGAAATCTGGGTCACGTCGCACCTGCTCGTGCTGGTTTCTACAGAACTGTAGAGAAGTCTAGCATGACACGGAAGACAGCCGTGCGCCTGCGGTTCGGAGACGGTCAAGGAACGTTCGCACGGCGGGCTCTCCGCTCGGACGCTCGCTCAGTGCAGCACCGCGTCCAGGCGATCGGCGGTGCGAATGCGCTGGGACCAGGACAGCAGGGTTTCGGGGTCTGCCCTGGCGATCCGGCCACCGCGTGGCGATGCTGGCAGAAAGCGCTGAACATTGTGGCCGGCCACCTGCGGGGCACCTCGATTACACGCAACTGGACCCGACATTGCGGTGTACCGGCGCCGATCGCGCCCCGCCACCCGACCCTTATCGGATCACACCAGCCCATCGACCACCAACCAGAGGTATCCAAGATGAAGCTCTATTACGCCCCCGGCGCCTGCTCCATGGCGGCGCACATCGTGCTTCGCGAGGCTGGCTATGCCTTCGACCTGGAGCCGGTCGATCTCGCGACTGGCACCCTGGCGGACGGTCGGGACTATGCGACGATCAACCCCAAGGGCTATGTGCCCGCGCTGGCGCTGGACAATGGCCAGGTCCTCACCGAGGTCGCGGCCATCCTCCAGTACCTGGCCGATGCCCGGCCCGACCTGAAGCTCTCGATACTGCCGCCGGACCTGGCCCATTACCGCCTCCTTGAGTGGCTGAATTTCATCGCCACCGAGGTTCACAAGACCTTGGGTGGGCTCTTCAATCCCCAACTCCCCGCGACCTGTCGCGCGCTCCCGATCGCACTTGTGCAGCGTCGCTGCGACTGGCTCGCGCGTGCCCTGGGCGCCGGCCCCTTCCTGATGGGGGCGCAATTCACCATCGCCGATGCCTACCTGTTCACGGTCCTCAATTGGACCGCCCCGCTCAACATCGATTTGAGCCCCTGGCCCGCGTTGCAGGACTATCTGGGGCGCGTGGCCGCCCGCCCGGCGGTGCAGGAGACCTTGCAGGCGGAGGGGCTCACGGGATGATCCCGGCGTCGGGCGCGCGACCATCTCGGCCGGCGCGTCGATCCGGTGCATCCACACCGACATCCCCGCGGATGCCACGCATGTCAAGACGCTGCAATGCACGAACGGCCGCGTCTATCTCACCCAGCACGGATGGACGAACATGCAGACCGTCGGGGTGACCGCCAAGGCGAACAATTCGCTGGTCTTCGTCGAGACCGGCAGCCCCGGCCACCCGCCGCCGCTCTATGGCTGGTTCAAGGACCTCTGGCACGCCGTCGTCAGCAACACCGGCACGGTCTTTCAGGGCGGCGCCCGGGACTCCTCCGGGCTCGGCGGCATGACGCGCCCCGCGACGATCGGCGGCCGAAAGGTCTCGTTCTACGCGGGCAGACGCAATGCCTTCGTCGGACCGACCTGGACCGACGGTGGCCTCTCGCTGCCCTTCCCCGCGAACCTGTACCCACCGACCGCGGGGGAACTCCCGGACCCGGGGCTCGCGAACGTCAACTGGTACGACCAGATCCTGCTGGATGCCGAGACGCGGCTGGCCCAGGGCGACGCCTCTTCATGTTCGAGATCGGCGAATCGAATCCCTTTATCGACAACCTGTTCCGGCTGGTGAACTACGGATTCGTCGACTGCCCCGAGCCGGCCTGCCCCGGCTATGCCGACCGCAAACCAGTCGCCATCAGCAAGCGGCCCGACGCATGGCCGCCGGCCAACGCCTTTCCCGGGCACCTGACGGTGAATCTCTATTATCAATTCCAGCAGGCCTGTAAGCACTCGGGCGCCTGCCCGACGCGGACCCATGAGTACCTCAACAGACCCATCGCTGGCGGCAACCCGGACTATCGGATGACTGCAAAGAAGGTATGGCAAGGCTTCACCAGCAGCCACCTGTCCGGCAACCCGCGGGTCCCGGATACCCCCAGGATATGCACCTCAAGGTCGGTGTCGTCACGTCCGGGCGGCAGGTGCGGTTATACGTCGCGACCTCGAACCTCGACATGCCCGACCAGGGCTCGGGTCGCAAATGGCAGGCCGGAACCATCATCGAAACCAGCCCCGAGGACGGTCTCTACCAGTTGTATCAGCGTGAGTTCGCCAGCATCGCCGGTGACGGCGCCCTGTCGCAATACAACCTCGGGTTTGCCAATACACGCGGCAACAGCCATTTCGACCACGGGATCGAACCGACGGCGCCGACCATAACGCGCTCCGGCATTGCCGCCTTTGTGTTTCCGCTCAATACCGCAAAGGGCTCGCCTTGACGAGCCGGAACAGCTCACGCCACGGCGCCAAGCTCGCCAAGAAGTTAGTTGGCGGCCGTGGCCCCGCCCCAGAGGAAGCCGGGCGGGAAGGGTGTCATGGTCGATACGCTCATGGGCTGTCTTCCTCGCTGGGGATGAGTGGGTGGCGCCGGCCAGGTGATCTCGGCACTGACGTGTCCGGCCATCGGCGCGGCGGCGGCAAGCCCCGGTCGTGGACGAGACACCGACACTGGTACTCTACGGCGAGCACGACCATATCATCCCCGTGTGGCCTTCTGCGCCGTGCTCGGCAATCTGCCCGCCCCGGACCTGCGGCTGGTACTCTACGCCCACGGCTGGCACATGCTGACCCGGGACCTGCAACGGGAACGGGTGATGGGCGACATCGCCGCCTGACTGACGAGAATCCACAGGCCCCTCTGCCCTCGGGCGATGAGACCGCCCGCGACAGCCCGCGGCTGCGCCGTTTCTGTGCCGGCTGAGTCGTCATCGGGATGGCGTGCATCCGCACGGCATCCGCTCTTTGAAGGGGATAGAGCACATGCCTTACGTCACCAGTGTTGAGCGGATCGGCATCCGCAAAGGTATTGCGCAGGGGCTGCAACAGGAACTGCTATTGCTCGTCCGCCTGGCCCGGAGGCGCTTCGGTGCCGAAGTCGCCGAGCGCAGTGGGCCGCTGCTTGAGCGGGTCGCCAAAGCCGAAACCCTTGAAGACCTGGCCGAGACGCTCCTCGATAGTCCGGATGGGGCGACTTGGCTGGACGCTGTCACGCAAGCCGCGGGTTGATTCGCGACGGCTGAAGTCGCCGGGATCGGCCAGGGCGCGGTCAGCCATCGGGTGATGTTGCACTCACCTCCCGCGCCGGCACGCGTGCCAGGGCGCTTGACCATGAAGGTTCTGAAGGGTCGTCGGCGCCCATGTCGCCCCTATCTCAATTTCAGCGACGTCCCCTTAACTCGACTTTGGCCATTTCAGGGAGTCGAGGCCAGTTGATTCAGCACGCGTTGCCAATCCTGGCGGGAAATAACGAGGGCGTCCGGGTCTGCGGTTGAGTTGACGAAATTCGCCGCCGCCCAACTGGTGCGGCGCACCA
>NZ_CAIZIZ010000213.1 GCF_903933125.1 uncultured Lamprocystis sp.
CGCCAGGAATCTTTCTTGCGTCATTAAGCCATTCGTTACTCATGATCGACTCTCCTCGTAATCCAAAACCTAACTCTAAGTATAGACTATGCTAGAAAAATTGCATTAAGGCGCGTCCGGTTATTAAATGGCGCCTCGATACCAACGTTGCGCGAGTAATTGCCGCCGGTTATCTCCCGGCCGAGTCGGAACAGGTCATTCGCCGCGGCTTGCGGGTCAGCGTATGGCTGCTCCCATTTGCGCTGCAGGAACAAACGGTAGTAGCGGTCGAGGAAGGGCAAGGGGACCGCATGGCGCCTGCCGGTCTCATCGATTGCCAGGTAGTGGGGTTCGGCTGCCACGGTCTCGGCGATCGTTTTCAGCGCCGCTGCGGTCTTCTCAAGGATCTTGTCCTCGCTTGCGCCGTCCAGGTCGCTGGGCAGCCGGTCGCGCAGCGCCATAAAGCGCTCTCCAGGCCAGAAGGCCTGCTGCACTTGTTGGATGCACTCGGCGAACCGGTCGGGATCGATGATGCGGTATAGCATGGTGACTCCTCGCCAGGGGGTGAGAGCGACTGCTCTTGAACAAGTCCGCGAACCCAAACCCTACAACAAGTCGGGCGTTTCCGCTATCCTCACTCTTGCCTGTCCTCACCGCTGTCGCTGCCAGGTCATCATGACTCCAGTTATCGATCAATCGACGACCGACGCTGACCCGCCAACGCGGAAGTCGCCACCTCGCGCGCCCTTGACGCTTCGTATCGGCTGCGTCGGTCATCGACCGAATCGGCTCGATCAGGCTGACCTACCGCTCCTTGGCCAGCGCCTGCACGAGGTACTGGACTTGGTGTGTTCCGCGGTCGGGGCCTTTCAGCGAACACACCCCGCGCTCTATTCAGAAGCGGCGGCGACTTTACGCGCGGTGACGTCGTTGGCGGAGGGCACGGATCGCCTCTTCGCGGAGCAGGCGCTTCGGCTCGGTTACTCCCTTTGCTGCCCGCTGCCCTATCACCAGGCGGAGTTCGAACGCGATTTTCAGCCTCCCCAATCCCAGCAAACCGGATCGGTGGAGGAATTCAGGGGCCTCATGGACCGTGCCCGCCCCCAACTGGTGCGCTTTGAGTTGGACGGCGATCGGTCGAGGGCGACGGGGGTTTATGCGGCTGCTGCATCGGTCTTGCTCAATCAGTCCGATCTCCTGGTTGCGGTATGGGACGGCGGCCCCTCAAAGGGCTCCGGGGGCACCGTGGCCACGCTCAGACGCGCACTCCAAGACGGTATGCCGGTCGTCTGGATCGATGCCCGCGCTCCCCACGCCTGGTGCCTGTTGCGGGAACCATCGGACCTTGCAGCCGCCGGCAAGGACAACGGTGGTACCGTCCACGGTGAGACCAATCGGGACGACTTGGCCGCGGTGGTCCGGGAGATTCTCGATCTCCCATCGCCAGACCACAACGCTGGGGACGGGGGAAAAGACCTGGGCGTGGCCCACTGCGGGCGCTACTTCAAAGAGCGCCGGCCGCGCTGGAATTTCGCAGTTGCCTGGCGAGTTTTTCGCCAACTGCATGGAACGGGACGACTCCGGCTGCCGCCCTTGCGCGTGCAGGCGTTCGAGCAGGCCGCCGCGACGGACTGGCCTGTCACTCCGGATGTCGCCGGCTGGGTGAATGCGCAGTTGGCCCCCCACTATGCGTGGGCCGGAAAACTGGCAGGGCTCTATGCCGATGCCTACCGCAGCACTTTTCTGCTCGGCTACACCTTGTCCGCGGTCGCAGTCCTCCTCGCGCTGCTGCCGATGACGGTCGGCGCCTACGTGCCAATCCATGGGTTTGAGACCCTCTGCGTCGTCGCCGAATTAGTGGTCATCCTGACAATCCTTTTGACGGTCTACTGGGCCCGGCGTCGGCAGTGGCATCGCCGCTGGCTGGATTATCGCCTGCTCGCCGAGATGATCCGGCAATTGCGGTTCCTGATCCCGCTGGGTGCCCCATGGCTCTTCCCCCGGGCGCCCGCCCATTGGGAGAGTTACGGTGACGTGAGTCGGCGCTGGATGGCCTGGCACCTGCGGGCGCTAATCAGGGCCAGCGGGTTACCGAACGCGACGGTCGATCAGGAGTATCTGCGCCGTTGCCTTGGGTACCTGAAGCAGGTCATGGAGGGACAATTGCAATTCCACCAACAGAACTGCGAACAGTCCGAGCGCCTCGAACACGACCTGCACAAAACGTCGTTTGGTCTGATCGCGGCGACGCTGGTGTGCATCGTCGCACATCTACTCGACTTTGGCCATTTCAGGGAGTCGAGGCCAGTTGATTCAGCACGCGTTGCCAATCCTGGCGGGAAATAACGAGGGCGTCCGGGTCTGCGGTTGAGTTGACGAAATTCGCCGCCGCCCAACTGGTGCGGCGCACCAG
>NZ_CAIZIZ010000214.1 GCF_903933125.1 uncultured Lamprocystis sp.
CTACGCTTATCCACCCTACAGAACCTGCTCCGCTGTAGGGTGGATAAGGCGCGCCGCTCGGTGTCAGGACCCCGGCACGGAGGTCGCGCGCGCCGCATCCACCTTAGGGCAGCGCGATGTCGCCCAAATTCGGAATTGCTGGCGCCGGGGAACACTAAAGTCGGCATTCCTCAAGGTCGCGCAGTCGCGCGATTGTCCCAACGTAAAAAAGGTGAATTATACACACTTTTGGGTCGGTGGAAAAAAGCACCCTGGCGGCACACTCGGCTTGACGAGGTGCTCTTATCGAGACCTGAACTGCTCACTCCGCTTGATGAGCCGACACCCGACGACCGCCAGGGGCGGGGGCTGGCACCGGGACGGTCCACGCGGACGGGCTGGGCCAGTGCGCCACTGCCCATCCCGCGGCAACCGGGAACAAACCCGGCTGGGGATGATCGGGTGGCAGTTCGACGATCACGAAGAATTGCTTGGCCAGATCAATCTGCTGCTGAGCTACATGAACGGACTGCACGGCCAGCTCGGTCTGCCCGCGGCGATGAGTCGCGACGGTCCCGTTGCGGGCATGGGCATCCCGGAGCGCCGCTTGGCCGGAGCGATCTCATCCGTGTTACGCTCTTGAACAGCGGTCGGGTCCGCGCTCCCACCACTGCGGCGACGACCGAGGCACCACTCAACTATCGGTCGCCCGCCCCCCTCATCACGCGATTCGCAGGATCCTGAGATGACCGAGCGCCTGTTTCACGTCGCCGCGGCCCCCTTCGAATCCGCCCGCCGCGTCGCCATTCTCCCCGAGGGTCACCGCGCCCGGCGCCTCCATGGGCACAGCTTCACCGCCCGCGTCCGCGCGGCGCTCCCGCAGGACTGGGCACCCTTCCCAGGCGGGGAGACCAGCGCCCTCGCCCAGGCGCTGGAAGCCTGTGTGGCATTCCTGAACTACCGGAACCTGAACGAGCACCTCGCCATTCCGACCGATGAGAACCTGGCCCGCTGGATACGCCAGCGCCTCGCGGTCAGCGGGATCGAGACCGTTGGCATCCAGAGCACGCGGGACCAGGGGGCGGATCTGGACGCGGCGGACCGGGTCCACGTCTGGCGTCGCTTCCGGTTCGAGGCCGCCCACCGGCTGCCCCATGTACCTGAAGGGCATCAGTGCGGACGCATGCATGGTCATGGCTTCGAGGTCATCCTGCACGCGGATCAGGATCTGGGCGGTCAGGACATGGGGGTCGATTTCGACCACCTCGCCGTCGTCTGGGCGCCGTTCCATGCGCAACTGCACTACGCCTGCCTCAACGACATCGCCGGTCTTGAAAACCCCACGAGCGAACTGCTCGCTCGCTGGCTGTGGCAGCGCATCCAACCCACCTTGCCGGCACTGTCCTGGATCACCGTCTACGAGACCGCGACCGCGGGCTGTCATTATGACGGCAGTCACTATCGCATCTGGAAGGAGCAACGCTTCGAGGGCGCCCTGCAACTGCAGCGCGCCCCCGACGGGGACCCGCGCCGGCGCCTGCACGGTCACAGCTACCTGCTGCGCCTGCACCTGACCGCACCGCTGGATCAAGTGCTCGGCTGGACCCTCGACTACGGCGACGTGAAGGCCCTGTTCCAGCCGGTCTACGCGCGGCTCGACCACCACCGCCTCGACGCCCTGCCGCAACTGCGCGATGCGGACCCGGCGAGCCTGGCGCGGTGGATTCGCGAGGCGGTGGCTGCCGATTTACCGCAACTCGACCGCATTGATCTGCACGAGACGCCCGGTTGCGGGGCGGCCCTGTGCTGGGGCGAACTGGACCCTGCCCTGCCGTCATGAGCTACCAGGTCAAGGAGGTCTTCTACACGCTCCAGGGAGAGGGCGCCCAGACCGGACGCGCGGCCGTCTTCTGCCGGTTCGCCGGCTGTAACCTCTGGTCCGGACGGGAGCCGGACCGCGCCCAGGCGGTCTGCACCTTCTGCGACACCGACTTCCGCGGAACCGACGGACTCGGCGGCGGCGCCTATCCGACCGCAGACCGGCTCGCCGACCGGATTCACGCCGCCTGGACCGGCGCCGACGCCCCCGGTGTCCGCCCCTACGTCGTCTGCACCGGCGGCGAGCCGCTGCTGCAACTGGACACATCGCTGATCGCGGCCCTACACGCCCGCGGGTTCGAGATTGCCTGCGAGACCAACGGCACCCAGCCCGCCCCGCCCGGTATCGACTGGATCTGTGTGAGCCCCAAGGCGACCGCGCCCCTGGTGCTCCAGGCCGGCAACGAGCTCAAGCTCGTCTACCCCCAACCGGCGGCACCCCCCGAGCGCTTCCTCGGTCTCGATTTCCAGCACTACTTCCTGCAGCCGATGGACGGCCCGGACCTCGCCGCCAACACCTCGCGCGCCATTGCTTACTGCAAGGCCCATCCCCGTTGGCGGCTGAGCCTCCAGACCCACAAGCTGTTGGGGATTCCATGACCAGCCGGTACGTCCGGCAACCCCGCAGCACTCGCGGTCGCCGCGGCACCGCATCGCGGCGGGACGCCGCTCCCACGGGGAACTTTCTCGTCCGGGGTGGCTGATGTTCCTTCGCAGTAGGTGCGATTGTGGGGCGATTGTAGGGGCGACTTCAGTCGCCCCTACACACGTGAGCATCGATCATGAGCACCCGCCCGATCATGTCAAGCCAAGTGCCTTAAACGCCGCCTGGCGCATATCGCCGAAGAACACCGGGTCGACCTGCTCCAGCACGTCCGGGTTCACGTCCAGGAACTGCCGCTTGTTCTCGATCGGGATCAGCGCTCGCTTGCCGCCGTTGTCCATGGCGACCTGGAGGGGCTCGGTGAGTGAGCGCACGGGTTTGATGTTGCCCTGGATGCTCAGGTCGCCCAGCACCAGCAGCGCGGGTTGGGACGGTGACTTGCGCAGCGCCGAGTAGGCGGCGACGAAGAAGGCGACGCCAATCTCGGCCTCGACCTTGTTGCCGAGAAGGTCGATGACCTCGACGTGGAAGTCCGAGGTGTCGAGCTCCCGCGGCACACCGAAGAGGGTCTTGTTTGCGGACAGGTAACTGAAGGCCCGGCTCACGGACGCTTTCGTCGCCCCGCTTACGCCACCGGCGAGCTTGAGCTTGCCGGTGCCCGAGGATAACGTCACCTCGACGCGGCAGAGACCAACGGTGCCCTCACCGCTCACGGAAGCGGCATAGACCGTACCGGGCGGCAGCGGGTCGGCGGAGATGAGCCCACGACCACCCTGCTCCGGCACACCGACAAAGGTCTCCTCACCGCTGTCGTTGACCAGATAGCTGAAAGAGGTCTGGTAGTACTCAAAGGAACCCATCTTTTTGAGCTGCTCCTTCACCCGGCGCCGTCCTTCCAATGCCAGCTCCAACAGCTCGGCGAGGTCCTCCTGAGATACCTGCCCATGAGGGTGCAGGATCTTCACCAGGCCCGAGACGGTGCGCCGGACGGCTTTACGGTCACGCGCGTTCAGGTGGGCGCCCAGCGAGAAATAGTGGTCGATGATCTCGGTAAAATTGTGCTTGCGCAGCTCCCGCAGGGCCTCGGCCAGGTAATCGATGACGAACCCGTAGTGATCGGTGAAGTGCTCGTTGCGCATCTTCGGCACTTCCCAACCCGGCAGGTAGAAGTGCAGCCGGTCGATGAAGGCCATGTCGTCGCGGATCACCTCCGGCATGGGCGCGAACAGGTGTCCCGTCTGGACCATGACATCGATCGGTTGCTGGGTGTTGCCAAACATCGCGATGCTGGCATACCCCGCCATGGCCTCCTGGCCGCGCTGGAACTGGCCGGACTCGCAGAAGGTCTTGAGCGTCGTGATGACCTCCTTGGGCATCTTCTGCAGGTCGGCCACCTCGTCGAAACCGACCACGTCCCAAATCATCAGCATCCCTTTCTGCTTGCCGTTCATGTGGCCGAACAGATTCGCCACCGTCGTCGGACCGGTGAGCAGGGCCGCGTAGGGCGACAGCTCCTGGATCGCATAACTCTTGCCGGTGCCGCGCGGACCCAGCTCGACCAGGTTGTAATTGCGCTCGCACAAGGGAATCAGCCGACACAGAAACAAGAGCTTGACCCGCCGTTCCATCACCGTCGGTTCGTACCCCATGCTGCGCATGATCAGATCCAGCCACTCATCGGTGCTGAACTCGGCGCGCAACCGGCGGTACTCCTCAAGGTCGAAGCTCGCGAGCTGGATGGGCGTGAGCTTGTCGATCCAGAACGGATTTCTGCCCTTGGTTTCTTCGTCATACTCGAAGCGCATATCAACCTGCGCCCAGATGCCGCCGGTCAGGAGCCGGTCGAAGTCCCGCACGTAGCGGTCGGGGATGTGCACATAGGTGTGCCCGAAGTTGGTGACCTCCGCCCAGTACTGGGAGTCCACCAGGCGGACCTTCACCTTGTCGATAAAGGTATGCCGACCGTCCTCCTTGACCTTGCTCTGGGCCTTCGTGCTTTCGTCCGGGCGAATGTAATTGTCCGCCAGGGTGTCGTTGACCACCTGCAGCCCCATCTGAATCGCCATCTCGTCGGACGAGGCGCAGTATTTGCCAAGCAGGTACTCCAGGACGAAGACCGGCACGTTGGCGCCGACCTTGACCTTACGGACCAGGTCCTTGCGGACCACCTTGCCGGCGAAGACCCGGTTGACCTTGTCGTCGAGCGCGTCCCGCGCCATGGTGTCTTGGCTCATAATCTCAGATCCCCAGCTTTACGGGCAGTTCGTCGGACTCGGCCAATACGGTGTCCGTGTGGGCATCCAGCACCACCACCCGCAGCGACTGGCAGGCATCGTTGGTCAGCATCATGCCCACACTCGCCTCCGCACCCAACGCCAGGGTCAGGATGCCCTTATCGCGATCGAATGCACTGCCGAGCGCCATCCCCGCGCGGCCGACTTCTTCGGCGCCAGCCATCAACAGGACCCGCAGGGCAATCGGCTCTGTCGCCAGCAGATCACCCGCCGCGGCCAGCTTGAGCCCGAAGGTACGGTTGGTCACCGCTGGCGGATACCCCTCAATGCGGACCTGTACGCCAACCACCTCGGCCGGCTTACCCGCGGCCAGGCGCAGGCTGAGGACCGGAATCGCTAACTCCTGCAGGCTGAATCCACCGTGGTGGAAGCTCAGGCTGCCACCCGCCTTGAACACCCCGAGCCCGGTCGGAAAGACATAGTCCAGGTCGGCGTGGTAACCCAACTCAGCCCCGGCCACCCGCACGGTCCCGGTCGGCGTGCTGCCCCCGTGCCCGATCCAGCAGCGGCGGTGCAGGTCCAGGGTGACGCCACCGGGACTGTCCGTCTTCATGTCGTCGTCCTTGCGGATGGCGAATTGGTGACCGTGGTCGGCGGTGATGACGAAGTGCTCGATGCCGGCGGCGGCGAGCTTCCGAACCGCCCGTGCGAGGTTGCCGATCACGGAGTCCATCACCTGCCGGGCGAGCAGGTCGCTGTCCGTTTCCCCGGCGAAATCGATCTCCTGGGAGCGGATCACAACGAGCGAGGCGCTGCCGATCTCCTTTCTGACTTTCGGCGGGGCGTTGCCGAGCAGCTTACCCAGGGTCATCTCCACGGCATCGGGCACCTTGGCCTTGAGGAAGCGCATCCGCTCCGCGGAGTCCTTCATGTCGGTGCCTTCGATGCGCGCGGCGAGCTTCCCCTTGGCGTCCGTCAGGTCGAAGCTGGCCGAGGCCCCGGGCAGCAGGGCCGCCATGCCTACGGGGGTGATCGACGGCAGGGCGGCGACGGCCGCCCGCACCCGCAGATCCTTCGCCCCCTCGATCTGGCGCGCCAGTTCCACACCCATCTCGTAGCGCATCGCATCGACGAAGAACCAGGCGACCCGCCCGCCCATGGCCTGGACCACCTCCGGATAGATGCGCGTCTGGTGCAGTGCCCCGGGCACGGTCCAGGCGGATGCCGACAGCGCCTTGGCAAAACCGTCCGCCATGGTCCGCAGCAGGTGCTCATGTTCCTGGCGGATGACCGCCAGCGCCTGTTCGGCTTCCGGTTCATCGTCCATCTTCGCGACCCAGGCCTCCAGCCGTCGCTGCAGGCCGTCCGCCCGGTGCCAACCGTCCTCAGCCGTATAGGCGGCGAGCCACTTGGCGGGATCGGTCCCCATCCGGCCCAGCGCCGCGCGCACCCGTTCGAGTTCCAGCCCCAGTTCCGCCATCAGCCGGCAGGCCTCCCACTGGGCCTGGCGGCGCCACTCACGGTCGACCCAAAAACTCCGGCCGCGCGCGGTGACGATGGCCAGCGCCGCGGCGTAGTCCTTGCCGGCGATCAAGACCGCAGCATGGGCCAGCAACCGCTCTTCCTCGAACCGGAAGGTGTCGATGGACCCCAGGTGGATCGCCTCCAACGCGGCCCCCGCGAGCCCCAGGCCCTGCTCCACCGCGTCGGCTAGGCCCGCGTAGGCATCCGGATAACCGGCTCGCAGCCGCTGCGCCACGTCGCGAATGCGCTCGGCCTGGTCCTTGCCGGGTGGTACGGGAACCAGGCCGACCGATTTTGGCGGCTCGCAAGAGAGATCGGCACGAAACTCATTAACCAGGCAATAGCGGCAGGTCCGCTCCCGCGCCTTTGACACACGCGTGTCCGTCGGGAGTTCCAGACCCAGCCGGACCCTGATCAGCTTGAGCAATTCCGGTAGCGCCTCCTTTTCCACCAAGACCTCATCCCTGTCCGCGGACGCCAGCCAGTGTGAGAGCAGAGCCTCGGCCTGGGCACCGCCGAACAGGCTATGCAGTACCGAGGCCACCTGTCCCCCCTGACCCAGAAAGGCGACGATATCGTCGTAGGTCAGGTTAGCCGGCCGCAGCATCTCGTCGATCTGCCCGTCAGTGAACCGCTGGCGCAACACATTCAGCGCCAGCCGCTTGAGTTGCGGCTCGTAGCAGGTCCCGGCCCGCTCCAGCTCCATCAGCACGGAACCAAGGCGGTCCTTGGCAATGCCCGGCAGATACAGGAGCAGCGGTTCCGGCTGGTCGGCCGCCACGACCGGCTCGACCGCCGCGCGCAAACCGAAGAAGCTGCCCTCATAGCGGGCAAGCAAGGCGGAGCTGGAACCAATCGTCACCCGCGGCAGCCGATCGCCGTCAAGCGGCTCCAACTCCCGGTCGAAAAAGGGCCTGAACTCACTGCGCGGATCGTAGAAGACGACCACCGAGTGCTTGCGCAGCAGATCGTCCAGGTGCTCGCAGAGATAGTCGTGGAAAGCGTGCATCAGGCGTCCCCAGCGAGCAACCGTCCTTGACGGCGTAGCTCCAGCGCGACGAACGGCGACTCCTTCATCAACCGGGCAAATGAAACCTGTTCCTCCCAATAGCTCACGGCGTCCTCCTCGCGGTAAGATCGGAAGTCGTTCAGCCCGAGCCTATCGATCGTGTTCTGCACCTGTTCGTGAATATCCTGCGTCAGCCCATACGCCGGAAGAACCTGGAATCCGACGAGTTCTAACTCGAACCAGCCGTTTTGCACCTCGAACGGATCGAGCACATCCCCGAAAGCGTTCTTGCGCGCGTTCAATCGGGCGGCGGCCAGGCGATAGTTATCCCACTCGTAGACGCGATCCCAGGCACGCGACTTCGGCGCCATGTGATCGACCGAAGCCGCTCCCGTCACCGGGTGAATGCGAAAGCACGAATAGGCACAGACTTCGTCGTAGGCTCGCATCAGATCATCGATCGCCTCGGTCCAATAGGGTTTGAACTCAGACGACGGCAGGTCCTCCGGACGGTCGATCCGGACGGAAATGCTGGTGCCGTCGGGCTGGACTTCCTTGCGGGTTCGTGGCTCGACTGCCTTTCCCGACTTGCGCGGATGGGTTGGCATCTGACCAGTCATCTCGGCGATGGCAAGTAATCCGGGCTGACGCACCTTTGCGTCGAAATCTGATGGCTCAGGAGCCGGCGTCACCCTGATCAACTGTCCTGCCCCTTCTGCGATTCCCGATAGTGGGACCAGCGGACCCAAAACCGGTCGATGTCGCTTAGCACTCCCCGCAAAGCTGCATCGACCTCGTCGATTTCCGCGAGAGACGGGGACTCCTGTCGCAGCAACGCCAGTGCCTGAGTGATTGCCCGTTCTGCCTCCAAAGACCTGGGCTCCTTCAAGTCGAAGGCTGACGAAGTCAACCACGCATTGGCGTCACCCCGGCGACTCCATGGAAATGCACGGAGCTGCACCTCGCCGTGGGTCAGATCCAGCTCCCAGATGGCATCCTTGCGATCGTCGAAGCGCGGCTCCGAGGATGCGAGCACCAAAGGCGAATGAGTTGCTGTGATCAACTGAACGGGGATCGTATGCTCTCCTGTCAGCGCCGCCATGACATCCAGAAGCGCGGGGACGATGCAGCGCTGCCACTGGGGATGCAGGTGGGCTTCGATTTCGTCGATCAAAAAAACGATCTCCCGCGCGGGCGTGACCCCCTGAAGCTCGGCCGAGGCGAGGTGCTCCTGCCATGCCCACACCAGCAGATAGCCGAGTGAGACGATGCGGCGTATGCCCGCGGAGGCATGGATCAGTGGAACTTGCAAGCCATAGGGCATCTTGATGCTCGGGTGCTTGCGCGCATCGCCCAGAGAGACCTTCACCAAGGCGCCGGACTCCAACGGCTCCTCGTCCGCGGGCGAGAGTGCCCGCAGGACGCTCTGCAACTGCTCGAATGCCTTACCGTTTTCAAGCTGCCAGCTCGCCCAGTCCGCGATCAGGCCATTGCAGTGCTTGATCGGCTCGTTGAGCGGCAACCCATCCCAAACCGATTGCGGGGAAAATAGATACGCGGACTGCCGGTCGGCGTTCTCACCCTTCCAGTAATTGCGCGCCGGGTCCCACACCGAAAAGCCCCCATCGACTTGGGCGTAGAGCACTAATCCCGGGATCGGCGGACGCCCCTGGGCCAGTGGCCAGTGCTCGGATTCCCGATCGAACCTGCTCGTATACGCGTAAGGCCCTCCGCTTTTTTTCGTGTAGCGGTAGGTGATCTGCGGCTTGGTCGGGGGGCGATGCGGCATGAGCTTTTGCCGCGCCCAGGTCCGGGTCAAGGCCCACCAGGCTGCGTCCAGCAGGAAGGTCTTCCCCAACCCGTTATCGCCCACCAGGAAATTCATGCGCTCCTGGAACTCGATTTCCATGTGCGGAGCGGGACCGACGTCCTGAAATTGTAGGTATTGGAGCATGAGAATCGAGCCTACTGGTTGTCGGCGTTGGCCAGATCAGAGTTTGGAGTTCGGAGTTCGGAGTTCGGAGTTCGGAGTTAGCGTTCCTGCTCTCCCCGGCGCTTTAGTACTTCAGCGAGAATTTGGTCCCACGACATGGGCGCAGGCAGTTCACCCTTGCAAGCGGCCTGATTGTGCAAGGCGTTCAGACGAGCCCACAACGCGGTTCGGGGTGGTACGCTGTCACCAACCGGAATCAGGTCCGACTCGGCTTGGGGTCTTCCGTCTCCTGCATTCTCGCGCGTCTCAGCGATGGTGACGGACTTTGCTGTTTGCTCCAGATCGACAGCGGTTAAATCATACAGACCACCGCGACGGCGGCTAACCTTTTCGCTGATCTCGTCGGCACTGCGCAGTTTACCCCCGTCCGCGAGGTGCGCCTTTCGCGCCGCGAGCGCCAGTCGACCGATATCGGTGCGTGGCTGAAAGTCCTCGGTCATCGTATTGATGACGATACCCTTATCCATGGAGAGCAAAGTCGATTTCCAGTTCGGCATCGTCCGGCCGTAGATTGCTCATCGGCACGCAAACCCGTGCGAGCGACAACAAGAAATCGACGCGACCCTTGCCGCACAGCTTCGCGGCCTGCCCGGAAGACAACTTGCCCTGCTCGTAGAGCTTGGCCGCAAGCAGGAGACGCGCCTCCTCGGCAAACTCGGCAGGCGAGAGCGCGACATTGGCCAACACGTCGTCGTCGTAGTCGATGATCATCTGATGGGTCATGCTCGGGGCTCCGGTTTGAGTCGTCAGTCTTCAGGGTTGGAGTTCGGAGTTCGGGGTTCAGGGTTCAGATGGTAGCGGGTTCCGCGACCGGCGCCGGTCTTGGTGACCGTGCCCGCGGTGAGCAAGGCGTTGATGGCGAGGTTCCACTGGGCGTCGGTGAGGCTGGTAGCGGCGAGGATCTCGGACTTGCTGGTCGCACCCGCAGCAGCGGCGATGACCTGCTTGACGGCCTCCAGCACGACCGGATCGGGGGCGGCGAAACCCGTTGCAGGTCTGGAGCCTGGTCTATCGTCACCTGACCTCGGGGCAGTAGGAACGCGACGAACCGGGGCGCGTGTGGACGACTGGCGGCCACCGCCGCGGCCAGTGACCGGCGCGGGGGACTCCAGCAGACTGTTCAGCGCGTCCTTGACCGCGGCGGAGGTGCGCTCCGCAATGAGGCGATCCACCTCCGCCTGCGCAACCTTGAGGGGCAGCCATTTACCGGGTTTTTCGTCGTCGGTCTTCGGTCGTCCGTCGTCAGCAGAGCGGTCGTCAGTTGTCGGTCGCCGGTCGCCGGCCAAAGCGTCGTTGCCTCGCGAGTCCGTGCCCCGCCGACGACTGACGACCGATGACCGACGACTATCTGACGACTGCTCCCAAAATACGTCTTCCAACCCGTGGGCGATGGCGAGACTGCGGTCCGTGGCGCATTTGGGTACCACCCGCTCGGGCCAGAGGTGCATGGCCAGGTGTGACCAGTCGTAGTCGCCGGCGGCGAGTTTGTCCCAGCAGTCCTTGCACTCTTTCTGCCAGGCGCGGTGTTGCGGCACCAGGCGCCACAGGGGCGCGAAATTGATGATGACGCCGTCGTTGAGATCAGGATTCCAGAGGGGCGCGACCCGGGCGACTTCTTCCCGGAAGGCACGGACCTCCTCGACAACGCCTTCCTGCTCGGCGATCTCCTTGCGCTGGCTGGCGGTCGGGGTTCCGCCGGCCCCCTGGGCCAGCCCCATCAGCTTGCGCTCCTCGTGTTGGAGCTTGGGGGTCACAGAGTCGTTGAGGACCTTGTACAGGGTGTCCCTGGTGAAACGATGGTAATAGAGCCAAACCGAATAGCTCGCGGAAGGGGTGGCGAGTTGCCAGTAGATCGGCGCCTTGCGGCGGCTCTTGGAGTAGCGCTTGATGTGGTCCGCGAAGAATGACCGCGCGAACCAGGCCCGGAGGTCATTCCCTCGGCCTTCGAGTATCTCGGCGGCCTCGCGCCAGGTGCCGTCCGCGCCATCGGCGAAGACGATATCGAAGACAGCGCGGCTGCGCGTGGCGAGATCGCGCTCATGCCCCGGATCGTCCACCAGGATGCCGTCCCAAGGGATGTCGACGGGATACGCGGCGGGCAGGTCATCGACTCCTGCCGGCAGGCCCTGCGCGTTCTGCAATTGGCCGGGCGGGCAGACTGGCAGGGGGTCGAAGGGTCCCGGCGCAGCGGGCGCGGCGCGCTGGCCGGTCGCGAGCCGCAGGTCGAAGCGTCCGCAGGCGACACCGAGGGTCCAGGAGACCAGCAAGGCGGTCAGCGGGGCCGGGTCGGCGACCGCGCCGGGGCCCTCGTCGTCCTCGCCCCCATCCTCGCCCCCGTCCTCGCCTGGATCGGTGGGCGCCGCATCGAGCGTGCCGCCGGGGCCGACCTCGATGCGCCTTCGGTCCTCGCCGTCGATCCCGTAGAGCGCGAAGCAGCGGTCGTCGATGTCCACCTGGATGTCGGCAAGCTCCGCCTCCGTGGCCTGCACCCGAGCGGACCAGGCTGCGGCGCGGGCGGCCAGGTCCTCGCCGGGAACCTGGAGCAGGGCCGGCAGCAGGAAGGCGTGGGAGGTCTCGGTGGCGGTGTCTAGGGCGTGTTTTAGGGACCAGGCGCGATGGGCCAGGGTGGACAGGGTTTGGGCGTGGGTCGTCGGTCGTCCGTCGTCGGTCGTCAGCGGGGGGACCGGGGTCTGCTGGATCAGGCCGACCTCGTAGGATTGGGCGGCAGCATCTGCGGCAGCTAGCTGCAGCTCAACTAGGGCACCGAAGGGCGCCGAATTGACCGCGCCGAGCAGCGTCAGCAGGGTCTGGGGGTCATCGCCTTCAACGAAGGCGGCGGGTCCCTTGTCCGCAAAGATGCAGCCCGCCGGCATGGCACGCATGGATAGGCCGCTGCTGGTCCGCCGCGGCCAGGTGAGGCCGGGGCGGAAATAATGCTCGGTCGACCGGATGTTTCGCGCCCAGTGACCACCGCCATAGCGTACGACCTCGACTTTGGCCATTTCAGGGAGTCGAGGCCAGTTGATTCAGCACGCGTTGCCAATCCTGGCGGGAAATAACGAGGGCGTCCGGGTCTGCGGTTGAGTTGACGAAATTCGCCGCCGCCCAACTGGTGCGGCGCACCA
>NZ_CAIZIZ010000215.1 GCF_903933125.1 uncultured Lamprocystis sp.
CGCTGCTGCGGTAGGAGCGGCCCCCGGCCGCGACGCGTGCCGGCTTGGGTCTGGCCGGCTTAATGATCAAGGCCCCCAAGTCAAACAGACTGTCCTAATTTCATGCCGAGAAAACTCCGTTGGCATCCCGCGTCCGCGTCCCAACCTCAAAGGTAAATTCAACGCGAGAAAGCCAACGCACGTTATCTCATCATGGAAAACCGACCGCTGCCGACCGAGATCAACCTCCACCAGCAGTCACGGGTGCTCGAGATCACCTATGACGACGGCGCCCGATTCAGTCTGCCCTGCGAGTATCTGCGTGTTCTGTCGCCTTCCGCCGAGGTCCGCGGGCATTCTCCCGCCACCGCCAAGCTACAGGTCGGCAAGGAACAGGTCGGCATTACCGACCTGGAGCAGATCGGCAGCTATGCCCTGAAGATCCATTTCGACGACGGGCATCACTCGGGCCTCTACGACTGGCAGTACCTCTATAAGCTCGGCCGCGCCTGGCAGCCGCTCTGGTTCGACTATCTCGAGCGACTCATGGCCGCCGGTCACCAGCGCCAGGGACCTGATCCTTTCGAGATGCTCAAAGCGCGCGGCGAGGCCCCGTCGCGACTGCCGGAGCCGGCGACGGCATGACCACTCTGGACCTGATCTACGCCTATCATCAGCAAAGCAAACATCACCTCAATGGCTACGCCCCTGGTCCGGGTGGCCTGGACTGGACGAATCAGCCGGACCCGTTTCGGGTCTTCACCGGGGCCCCGGGGATCGACCTGCGGCTGGCGGCCGATGCCGAGACGGCGCCGTTCTCAGCGATTCGCAGCGGAGAACGGCCACATCCGGCTCCTGTGGATCTGGCCCATCTGGCCGTCTTGTTGGAGCTGTCATTCGGACTCTCGGCCTGGAAGTCCTATGGCGATGCCCGGTGGGCGCTGCGCTGCAATCCATCCAGCGGGAATCTGCACCCCACCGAGTGTTATCTGATTACCGGCGCGCGGGCGGGTCTCGCCGGCGGGGTCTATCACTATGTGAGCCGAGATCATCGGTTGGAACAACGCGCGCTCGACCTGGAAGCAGCGCCGACGCTGCCGCCAACCGAGGGTCTGGTGGTGGCGCTCAGCAGCATCCACTGGCGGGAAGCCTGGAAGTACGGCCTGCGCGCCTTCCGCTACTGTCAGCACGATCTCGGCCACGCCATCGCGGCGGTTGCCTATGCCGCCGCGCTCCTGGGCTGGCAGGTAACGCGGCTGCCCTGGGGCGACGCGGTGCTGGCCGGGCTCCTGGGGCTCGACCGTGCCGATGAATTCGCGCCCGGTCACCAGGAGGCTCCGGATTTGGCGCTCTGGGTCGGCCCCGCGATCCCGCCGGAGGCCGAACTCACGCGACTGCGCCAGGCACCGCGGTGTTTCCAAGGCAAGGCGAACCTGTTGAGCCGGGACTATCGGCACTGGTCCGGGATCGCAACCGTGCATGAGGCCGCTGAGCGCCCCGATGCAGTGCGCCCTGTCGCCATACAACACCCGACCCTCCCACCGCCGGCGAAGAACCCCTGCGCACTCAGTGCTGCCGATTTGATTCGCCAACGCCGCAGTGCGCAGGAATTCGACGGGGCGACACCGCTGTCGGCGCAGCGCTGGTTCGCCATGCTGGACGCCCTGTTGCCACGCGCCGGGGTACCGCCACTGGACGCCTGGAGCGGACCGCCCCGCATCCATCTCGCCCTGTTTGTGCACCGGGTGGAGGGGATTGCCCCCGGGCTTTACTGCCTGGCCCGCGACCCCGCGGCCATCCCCGCCCTGCGCACCGGCCTGCGCAAAGACTGGCGCTGGGACCCGGTCCCCGGCGCGCCCGACCACCTGCCGCTGTTCTGCCTGGTCCAGGGCGACGCCCGCGCGGCGGCACGCCAGCTCGCCTGCCATCAGGACATTGCCGCCGACAGCGCCTTCGCAGTCGGGATGCTGGCGGACTTCGATGCGGCACTCGCGGATGGACCCTGGCACTACCGGGAACTCTTCTGGGAATGCGGCCTGATCGGTCAGATTCTCTATCTGGAGGCGGAGGCGGCCGGGCTTCGCGGGACCGGGATCGGCTGCTTCTTCGACGACGCGGTGCATGATCTGCTGGGAATTGCCGACACCCGGTGGCAATCGCTTTACCATTTCACCGTGGGCGGTCCGCTGGAGGACCAGCGGTTACAGACCGAACCGCCCTATGCCCATCTGGACACCCGAGCGCCATGATCCGTTCGCCCATGAGTATCCGCGCGATCCTGGCTCCGCTGTTGCTGGCGTGGCTGCCGCTGGCCAGTTGCGCGCCGCCGGGCGGACCGGCGCCGATCAGCGGTGAGGTGCCGGAGGCGCGCGGCTGGCGGGCGGAGACGGTGGTCACGGGGCTCGAACACCCCTGGTCCATCGCCTGGCTGCCGGACGGCACGGCCCTGATCACCGAGCGTCCCGGACGCCTGCGCCTCGTGCGTGACGGCCGGCTGGATCCCGTCCCCATCGCCGGAGTACCGGAGGTCTTGGTCTATGGCCAAGGCGGTCTGCTCGATGTTGCACCGCACCCGCGATTCGCCGAGAACCAACAGGTCTATCTCACCTTTGCCCAGGGCACCAAGGACGCCAACCGCACCGCCCTGGCACGGGGGCGCCTGCGCGAGGGCCGGCTGGAAGACCTCCAGATTATTTTCCGCAACGCCGACACCAAGAACGACGGCCAACACTTCGGCTCGCGTTTGCTGTGGTTACCCGACGGCTCACTGCTGATGAGCATCGGCGACGGCGGCAACCCGCCGATTGCCCATGCCGGAGCGAATATCCGCAACCAGGCGCAACACCCGAGTACCCACTTCGGCAAGGTCGTGCGCCTGAGCGAGGACGGTCAACCCCTTCCCGACAACCCCTTTCTGGACCAACCGGGTGCCCGCCCCGAAATCTGGACCCTGGGTCACCGCAACATCCAGGGCCTGACCCGCGACCCCCGCACCGGCCGGGTCTGGGCCACCGAGCATGGCGCCCGCGGCGGGGATGAACTCAACCTACTGGTCGGCGGCGGCAACTACGGTTGGCCGGTGGTGACCTACAGCATGGAATATTGGGGACCCAAGATCACGGATGAGACCAGTCGGCCCGGTATGATCGACCCCAGGCTGGTCTGGGTGCCGTCGAAAGCCCCCAGCGGGCTCGCTTTCTACAGCGCAGAGCGCTTGCCCGGCTGGCAGGGCGATCTGTTCAGCGGTGCACTGAAGTTCGGCCAAATCCGCCGGATCGACCTGGACGGCGAACGGGTGGCGGGAGAGGAGAAGCTCACCATCGGCGCCCGCGTGCGCGATGTGCGGCAGGGGCCTGACGGCTTCTTGTATGTCCTCACCGATGAGCCCAATGGGCGCTTGCTGAGGATCGTCCCCGACTGAGGGTCGCGGCCGGAATTGCATTCACGGAGCCTTGCGTTTAGCGTGCGGGATCAAGCAACCGCACCGGCCCGGCGCATCGTCGGACCAACCTGGACGCACCACCCTGGGGGACGCACCTCGCCATGCGATTTTTCGACATCATTGCCGCCCTGCTCACGCTGTCCGCGCTGTTCAGTTGGTTCAACTACCGGTTTCTGAAACTGCCGACCGCGATCGGCCTGATGTTGATCGCGCTGCTGATCTCACTGACCCTGCTGCTGCCGATTCCGGGCAGCGACGGGCTGGAGGATGACGTGAAGCGGATGCTCGACAGCATCCCCTTCGACGAGGCCGTGCTGCACGGGATGCTCGGCTTCATGCTCTTTGCCGGGGCGCTGCATGTCAAGCTTTCCGATCTCGCGGAACATAAGTGGGCCATCGCCTTGCTCGCGAGCGTCGGGGTGCTGATCTCGACTCTACTGGTCGGTCTGGGCGCCTGGCTGCTGTTCCTTCTGCTCGGGCTCCAGGTTCCCCTGATCTACTGCATGGTGTTCGGCGCCCTGATCTCGCCGACCGACCCCATCGCGGTCCTCAGCATCCTGAAGCAGGCCGCGGCGCCGAAGAGCCTGGAGACCAAGATCACCGGCGAATCGCTGTTCAATGACGGTGCAGCCGTGGTGCTCTTCCTGGTACTGGTACAGATTGCTGTCGGCGCCGAGCAGCTCCATCCGGGGCTTTTTCTGACTACCTTCCTGCAAGAGGCCGTCGGCGGCTTCGCCTTGGGTCTGGCCAGCGGCGGTCTCGCGTATTACATGATGCGCGGAATCGACAACTACCAGGTCGAGGTGCTGATCACCCTCGCGGTGGCCAGCGGCGCCTATGCGGTGGCCGAACACTGGCATGTCTCAGCGCCGATAACCGTCGTCATCGCCGGCCTGTTGATCGGCAACCTGGCGCGTGACGGGGTCTGGTCGGACCAGACGATGCGGCATGTCGACAGCTTCTGGGAACTGACCGACGAGATCCTGAACGCCGTGCTGTTCGTCCTGATCGGGCTTGAGGTGATGGTGCTGACCATGACGGGATCGATCCTGCTCGCCGGTCTGCTGGCCATCCCGCTGGTCCTGGCCGCCCGGGCGATCAGTACCGGTCTGCCGATGGCATCGCTGACCCGGTTTCGCACCTTTGCCCCCGGGGTGATCGCAATCCTGACCTGGGGCGGGCTGCGCGGCGGCATCTCGGTGGCGATGGCCCTGGCCTTGCCGCACGGCGAGATCCGCGACCTGTTGGTCTCAGTGACCTATATCGTGGTGGTGTTCTCGATCCTGGTGCAGGGTCTGACGCTGGGTCCGGTCATCCGTGCGATGGGGCGCCGGGCCGACCAGGAGTTCGCCTCGAAGGGTTTGGCAGAACCGGCCCCGGCCGCGCGTCCAGTCTGATGCACGAGACCCGCGTCGCGTTGCCGCGAGCAACCTACCTGGCCGGCGCACTCTGGGGACTCTTCGCCATTTCGATCTGGGTGGGATGGATCTTGTTGACCCGATTCGGCGTCACGACCTCCCTCTCGCCCTTCGACATCACCGCGTTGCGGTTCGGCTGTGCCGGCGCGCTCTTGTTGCCAATCGTGATCCGTGACGGGTTTGCGGTCCGTCAAGTCGGCTTACCACTGCTTTGCGTGATTTGTGCTGGCGCCGGCGTCCCCTATGTACTCATCGCCTCGGGCGGTTTGCAGTTCGCCCCGGTCGGGCACGCCGGGGCCCTGATCCCCGGCACCATGCCCCTATGGGCCGCACTGCTCGCGATGCTCTTTCTGCACGAAAGAATCGCCCGCTCGCGCCAAGCCGGACTCCTGTTGATTCCTGTCGGCATCCTGATTCTGATCGGGACGGGCCTCGCCGACCTCGCCAGCGGCCATTGGCGAGGACACATCCTATTTCTGCTCGCGGCGGTCTGTTGGGCCAGTTTCACCGTTGCCATGCGCCGCGCCGGCACCAAGGGCTTCACCGCGTTACACGCGGCTGCGGTCGTATCGGTGGTGTCGGCCATCTGGTACTTGCCGGTCTATGCGCTCTTCCTGCCGCACCGGCTCACGGCAGCACCCTGGAGCGCCATTGTGATTCAGACGGTCTATCAGGGTATTCTGGTGTCGATCGTCTCGCTGTTCGCGTACGCCAAGGCGGTCGGGATCCTCGGGGCCTCGCTGGGCTCGAGCTTCGCCTCGCTGGTGCCCGTGCTGGCCATGCTCGCGGCGATCCCGCTGCTTGGTGAGGTGCCAAGACCCGTCGACTACGTCGGCATCGCGGCAATCACCGTGGGCGTGTTCCTGTCCAGCGGTGCCTATCAGGCATTAGTCCCGGCTGGGATACGGACACTTGGAATCGCGGCACGGCGACCTAACTCAGCCGACTAAGCTGTAGCCGGGCGGATCTGATCCGTCCCCCATTCAAGAGATACCGATGATGATCCTTCGCTTTCCCCTGAAACGCCAAGCCCTGGCCTTGTTCGCCGGCCTGCTGCTGACTGCCTGCTTGTCCGAGGCCGGGCCAACGCTGACCGCCCCGGAGGCCAACGACCAGGCGCGCACCGGTGCGCTCACCCTGATCGACATCCGCACCCCCGAGGAATGGCGTCAGACCGGCGTCGCCGAGGGAGCAGTACGCATCGAAATGCGCAACCCCAAGGGGCCGGACGGCTTTGCCGAGGCCGTGCTCGCCGAGGTCAAGGGCGACCGCAACGCGCCCATTGCGCTCATCTGCCGCACCGGGAATCGCACCACCTACATGCAAAAAGAGCTCGAGGCGCGCGGCTTCACCCACGTCTATAACATCAAGGAAGGCATGGTCGGCAGCGCCGCCGGACCCGGCTGGATCAAGCGCGGGCTACCGGTACAGGCGTGCAAACAGTGTTGAGGTCGGCCGCTGCAACATGAGCGCCGTGCTGGAACTGACCAGACACCGATTCAGCCGGGCACACTATGACCGGATGATCGATGCCGGCGTATTCGGGCCGCAGGACCACGTGGAATTGCTGGACGGGGAGATCATCGACATGGCACCCCAGAAGAGCCGGCATGCCACCGCGGTCACGCTGGTCGCGGACGCCTTGCGTAGCGCATTCGGCGCCGACGTCACCGTGCGCGTCCAACTCCCATTCAACCTCGACGACCACTCGGCGCCTGAACCCGATGTCGCCGTCGTCCCCGGCAAACCGCGTGACTACCGCGATGCCCACCCCGCCCGCGCGGTACTCATCTGCGAAATTTCCGACACCACCCTCGCCTATGATCGCGGCCGCAAGCTCGCGGCGTACGCCCGTGCGGGCGTGCCTGAGTATTGGATTCTGGACTTGAACGCGGAGACACTGGAGGTCTGCCGCGAACCACAGAACAGCGACTATGCGCAGCGATGGGTTCTGGCGGCGGATGCCCAGGCCTCCCCGCTGGAAGTCGCCACTCAGCACATCTTGGTTGGCGACCTGCTGCCCTGAAGCACTTCATTGCGGAGTTAAACGACATGAGCGACAGCCAACAGCACGAATTAGTCAACCGGCTGCGCGTGCTTTTGGCACATCTGCTCAAATGGCATTTTCAGTATCCCCGTCTCTCGCAGCGGTGGGCGGAAATCGAGGGCAAACGCTGGCGCGACACCATCATTGAGCAACGCGCGGCCCTGCGCTATCTGTTGGAAAAGAACACGGCGCTTCAAGCCGTGTTGGCAGAGGCTATTGTCGAATCCTATCGTCAGGCGGTTGATATGGCCGCCGAGGAGTCGGATGTGCCGGCCACGATCTTCCCGCGAGAATGCCCCTATGATCAAGCACAGATTCTGGAGCGGGGGTTTTATCCACCACGCTGAATCGGTTATACGATTGATGCGGTTCGAGTATTCACCGCATCCTACACGCTACGCGCCAACATGAGGCAACCAACCCGTCGCCTGCAGCGTAACAAAATCCGTCCACCAGGCGCCGCGGTCAATGACGGAGGATTTAATCAGATGAGCAACCTGAGCTTGCTATATGAGAAGGACTTTTCCGACTGGACCGCCCGCACCGTCGATCTGCTCCGACAGGGACGCTTTGCGGAGTTGGACATCGATCACCTGGTAGAGGAATTGGACGACATAAGCAAGAGCCAGCGACACGAGCTGGTCAACCGGCTGCGTGTGCTGCTGGCGCATCTGCTCAAGTGGCAGTTCCAGTATCGACAAATCTCCGGGCAGTGGGCGGAGTTCGAGGGCAAGAGCTGGCGCAACACCATCATCGAGCAGCGGGCGGCGCTGCGCTGCGCTATCTGCTGGACAAGAACCCGGGGCTCAGGGCCGCGCTAGCGGATAGTATCGCGGAGTCCTATGGTCAGGCGGCCGATCTGGCGGCGCAGGAGTCGGGACTATCGGCGGCGGCCTTCCCGATGGAATGTCCCTATAGCCAAGGGCAGATCCTGGATCGGGATTTTTACCCGCCACGTACTCGTTCAGACCCCCCACCTCAGACCAGCGATCCGCGAGACATTGGCGGGCGATCGTGGCAACATAGTGTACTAAGAGTTTAGGTTTCTTAGGCCGCCTGCGAACGCGCGAGACGTGACGTGAAGCTCAGCCAGCACGATCTGCGACAACTGGACGACGGGTACCTGCAGCGCCTGCCGGAGGCGCTGTCGTGGACGTTGTTGGCGGATCTGGAGGAAGCGCAAGAGCGTCTGCGGCAGAATCCGAACAACAGTTCCCGGCCACCGATGCAGTCGTGCGCCCTGCGATCGCGCGGGGGTGGCCGCGACCGAGGCGCCGGAAACCGACGCGGACGAAGACGCGGTCGCTCGACACGAGCGCGGCGGACGACGCTGAGCCAGCGGCGCCCCCGCCGGGCGCCCCCACCCCGCCCGAGCGTCCGCAGCGCAAGCCGGGGAAGCAGCCCGGGACACCGGGCGTGGGGCGCACGCAGCGGTTCACCGCGCAGGCCACCGAGGCGCATCGCCCTGCGGCCTGTCACGGCTGTCAGGCGTCGCTCGCCGGGGCGGCCGCGGCTGTCTGTTACACCGGGTTTCAATCGCTCGATCTAGTCTGGGGTAACCCCACGGCGCCGGGCGTGCGGCTGCGCGTGGTCGATCACCGCTTCTTCGAGGCGGCTGCGACGCCTGCGGGCACCACACCCGTGAGCAGCCCATGCAGGTCGCGGGCGACCCCACGCTGGAGGGCGTGCAACTATGCGGCGGCTGGTCGGCCCGGGGCTGGCGACCTTGATCGTCGCGTTGAGCCTGCGCTTTCGCCTCTCGCGGGCACGCATCCAAGAATTCCTTGACGACTGGTTGGGGTGCACCTGAACATCGGGACCATCCACCAGACACTGCATGAGGCCGCCGCGGTGGTGGCACCGGTCGAAGCGACCCTACTGGCCGACATCCAAGCGAGAGCGGCTTGCTGCACGCCGACGAGACCTCCTGGCCGCAACAGGAGCAAAGTCGGTGGTTGTGGGTGTTCCTCACGGCGACGACGACCCTGTATGTCATCGCCGGACGCGGCAAGGCCACGGTCACGCAGGTGCTGGACGGCTTCAGCGGGTGGCTGATGAGCGATGGCTGGTTCTCCTACCGCGGGTATCCGCGCCGCCTGCGCTGCTGGGCGCACCTGCTGCGCAAAGCACAAGGACTGGTGGATTGTTACGATGCGGGCGGCCGGGCCTTTGGTCACCTGGTCCGCACCACGCTGGAAACCTTGATGGCGGCGATGGCCTTGATCATCGTTCCGGCCACCCCCCGCTAGGCCGCCACCGGCAGCAGCGAGAGCGGCTTGGGCGGGCGGGGTCGTCGGCGCGCTGGTGGCGGGGGTAGCGGCATCCGCTGGAGCACCAGCGCGAACAACGCCGCGTGAGCTTGGCCGAAGAAACGCTCGGCGGCCGTGGTGCCGTCAGCGCGGCGGATGTGGAAGTTATGCACCGCGGTCAGTGCCGCGAGCTTTTGATCGCTCAGGCGATGCCGGCCATGATGATGCAGGGACAGTTGACCGTTGCGACCCTCCACCGCGGAACTGCTGCGCTGGAACAGATCGGCGCAGTCGCCGGCCACCTGTTCGAGGCGCGCGCGCTCGATCGCCGACAGGGCGTTGAGCGGATGATCGGGTTGGCCGAGCGGTTCGAGCAACTGACGGCTCAGCGCGCGCAGTCGGTGGCGCGGTTCGGCGTGCGTGCTGCGCGCCGCGACCCGTTCCAGGTAGAGCGCCGGAATCACCTGCGTCAGGAGGGCGTGTTCCAGGGCGGGCGACAGATTCAGTGCCTCGACCTTGGCCTGCACGGTCGCGAAGAAAAAGGTGATGGTGGCGAGGAACTGGATGGTCAGGCGCTCGGCTTTGGCCAAGCGCTCGCGGGCACGGGTCGGCAGATCGGCCGCGTCGGCAAGCTGTTGCAGCCGCGCCCAGACATCGGCAAAACGTTGGGCAATACGCTCCACGGGCTGCGCCTGTCCGTGCTCCAAGTCATAGGGGTGATAGAGGATTCCCAGTTCACGCACCACGTCACGCGCGTCCGTTTGACGCGTCTGGGCCTGCGCGTGATCGGCTTCGGCCTGCACCACGGCGGCCACGGCGTCTTCAATCCGCGCCGCGAAAGCGGGTGGACGCCCGCAGGGACGTGGCGATTGCGCCTCATACGCCCGCTCGGCCGCCCGGGCGGCGTCCCAGCGCGCCTGCGCGGCCACGACGCGGCCCTCAGCCTGCTTCACTTGGCGGGCCAGGTGCAGGCTGGGGCCCTTCGATACCTCCTGTTGTCCATGGAACAGGTCCGGTGAGTGATGGGCCAAAAAATCCGTTTCAATGTGCCGGCGCAACGCCGTGGCCTCATCGCTGGTGCCCTGCATCACCGTCACGTTCAAGCCGGCCAGAGCGTCGCGTAACGCCAGCGTCCAAGTGGCGGCCGTGCGATCCGCCGCGTACTGTTCCGCCAGCAGAAAATTCGATACCGGCTCCAGC
>NZ_CAIZIZ010000216.1 GCF_903933125.1 uncultured Lamprocystis sp.
CTGGTGCGCCGCACCAGTTGGGCGGCGGCGAATTTCGTCAACTCAACCGCAGACCCGGACGCCCTCGTTATTTCCCGCCAGGATTGGCAACGCGTGCTGAATCAACTGGCCTCGACTCCCTGAAATGGCCAAAGTCGAGCGAACCAGACCTGACGGTGCTGTTCGCCAAGAACGGCGGCGGCAAGACCGCGGTGCTGACGGCGCTGGCGGTCGGGCTGACTCCTTTCCAATCGGGCACGCCCCGCGGTCTCAAGCTCGATCCGCGGCGCGATCCGCGCCAGGTCACCCTGGACGAGCGGGGCCGGCGCGAGCCGGCCGGGTCTTGCACAATGATCTGGACCGCCGATGTCGGCGCCGCTCCGGATGTGGGCTGGATCAGCATCGTGAATCCTGCCTCGACCCGCAAGGAGGTCCACCATGGAGAGGTACTCGCCGCAATGGAGCAGATGCGCGTCCCCGGCGCGCGCTGGCCCCTGTTCGCCTTCTACGGGGTGGACCGCATGGGCCGAGGCAAGGCATCCACCAAGCCCGCGCCGACTCGGCCAGACCGTTGGGAAGGCTATGCGGGCAGTCTGAACGCCGCCCAGGACGACTCGGCCCTGCTCACCTGGCTGCTGGAAGAGATCCTCGCCGACACGGTGCGCCGCCAGGAGGGGGAGCCCGAGCGCTTCCTCGCCTCGGCCGTGATGAACACCCTCGTCAAGGCCACTCCGGGCGTCGAGCGGGCTTGGTATGACCCGCGCGAACGCAGTCCGATCATCCGCTTCACGACGGGCGAGGTTGCGCCCTGGCAGGAGCTGTCCGACGGTTTCCACCTGTATCTCACGCTCGTCGCCGACATCGCCCGCCGCGCGGTCATGCTCAACGAGCAGGACGGCGGCGAGGCACCCGCACTGGTGGAGGGTGTCGTCCTGATCGATGAGATCGACCTGCACCTGCACCCCCGCTGGCAGCGGGTGGTGCTGGACGGGCTGAGGACGGTCTTTCCCCGACTCCAGTTCATCGTGACAACACACTCGCCGCAGGTGCTGAGCAGCGCGGAAAACCGCCAGGTCCGCCATTTGGTCGACGGGAAAATCCAAGAGCACGGCGTGTTCGTTGAGGGCCGGGACAGCAACGCGATCCTGCGCTATCTGATGGGTACCACCGACCGCGACGACGATGGCGAGGCGATGCTGCGTGCGCTGCACGACGCCATTGACCGGGGCGCCATGGAACAGGGTGCCATGGATCATGGCCAAAGCGCTTTTTGCGGCACTGGAAGAGAAGTGGGGCGACCTGGACCCCGCGCTGATCCGTGCCCGTCGATTGATGGACTGAGACGACCGATGCGCAAGCTCGACAAGCGGCGGTCCCCAAAAAACGTGTCGCCCGACGGGCAGCCGCGACAGAGCATGCAGCAGGCCGAGAAGGCATTCCTTATAGCCCTGCGATCGGCGGCGGACGCGGCGGAGTGCGCCCGCTCTCGATGCACTGGAGAAGCGCAAGCTGAGGTCAGTGCTCTACGAGGAGCAGAGGTACCTCTGTGTCTACTGCGAGCGCCGCATCGCCGAGGGAAAGCAGCCAGGCCCACGTATAGACCACTGGCGACCGCTCAGTAAGAACCCGAATCTCGCACTGCATTGGCATAATCTCTACCTGTCTCGACTTTGGCCATTTCAGGGAGTCGAGGCCAGTTGATTCAGCACGCGTTGCCAATCCTGGCGGGAAATAACGAGGGCGTCCGGGTCTGCGGTTGAGTTGACGAAATTCGCCGCCGCCCAACTGGTGCGGCGCACCA
>NZ_CAIZIZ010000217.1 GCF_903933125.1 uncultured Lamprocystis sp.
CCCGCTGTAGGGTGGATAAGGCGCGCCGCTCGGTGTCAGGGACCCGGCACGCCGGTCGTGCGCGCTGCATCCACCAAGGGGCTGCGTGATGCTGCCCAAATTTGGAATTGCTGACGCGTCATCCTCAGGCAACGACCATCAGCAGGGTCAGGCGATTTCCGGAAAATCCTGTTAGGCCAGATCACCCCGACCTGCCAACCGGTCCGACCAGGGCCATGATCTTTGCCTGGACGTCATTCAACTCGGCGGCTGAAACCTGTCCTTTGTACTGCGCCCGACGCGCCCCCCAATCGAGACTCTTGACCTGGTCGGCCAGGGCGGCGCCCGGACGGTCGCCCGCAATCGGCACTTCAAAAGGATAACCCTTGATCTGCGTTGTCATCGGGCAACAGAGCATCAGGCCCGTCTTGCCGTTGTAGGCCGCAGGGCTGACGACCAGCGCCGGCCGATGACCGGCTTGCTCGTGCCCGGCCTGCGGATCGAAATGCAGCCACACAATATCGCCCGCCTCCGGCACGTAACGGCGAACCATCAGAGGGCTTCCTTGCCCAGTGGTGAGCCGAAATCGACCTCGGCGTGCAGGTTCTCCGCCGTGATGTCGGCCAGCAATCGAGCGAGGTCATATTCTTTCGGGCGAATCGGCTCGATCACGATGCACCCGCCTTCCTCGCGCATATCAACCGTCTCGTCCAGACTCAAGTGCGCGGCCGCCATGATGGCCGCGGGAATACGCACTGATGCACTGTTACCCCACTTTTTCACAGTCACTCGCATGTTGGTCTCCAGCGTATCTTCAATGTTGATACTTTACGCCAACAGCGGGGGTGCAACAAGGTCGGCTCGATGGACCCTGGTGAACCCGCGGCAACGCCCTGTCGGATCCTCCCTTGGCGGGCCTTGATCATCGTTCCGGCCGTAGGGTGGACAAGCGACAGCGCAGTCCGCCGAATCCCGCGCCGTCGCTGGTGGACTGCGCTACGCTTGTCCACCCTACAAGGCCGCGTGGTCGGAACGGTGATCAAGGCCGGAGTACGGGATGGTGGGACTCAATACCGGACTCATTCTCAGGCCAGAGCAGGATCAGATCGCCCATCAGCGGTTTACGAAAGGGTAGTCGCAGTTGATCGATGGCCGTGAGGGCATGTTGCCGGGCGTCGTCCAGCCAGCGCATCAATAGGTCTGGAGCCCGGTAGAGAGAGCCGATATCCGTCTCATTTTGAGCGGCTTTACGCTGATTGATCATCTCCAACACCGCTTCGTCATGGACAAGAACCCATTCACCGCCGTCACTGACCGTAACACCGGCAACGACTTGACGCACCTGGCCGCTCTGGCTCGTAACCGAGTCCATGAATCGGAATACTGCCAATGGGTGCGTCAGCCCCTTTACCTGTGCCAGCGACCCTTCCCATTCCTCCGCCTGGGCCAGCGCCCGATCGAACAACTGATGCCCTACCCCAACGATCCGCTTCGCCTCGTCGTTGTCTTTCGGGTTGCGGTGAAAGATCAGCCCTTCGTAGCGTGAACGGATGCCTGGCGAGGTGAGCCACGCCTCCGGGGTCTTGAAGCTGAATATGCCATCATCCCGCTCTGGTCGACGCCGATTGCGAACCAGCATCCCGTGGAAAAAGGGGATCAGGTCCGGCAGGTCTTTACGCGGTACGTCCGCGAGTTGCGAGAGGTCAAAGCTCTGGCAATGGCCGACGAGATCGACCACGGCCGAGATCGCTGAACGCCCGCCGAGGCTCCGCGTCTTGGCGTCGAACCAGTCGTCCAGGCGCTCGGGACGCACACCTTGCCCCTCCCTAAAAAGCTCATTGAAGAAGCCCGGTCCGGCCATGCCGAGCACCATTTGCATCAGATCCTCCGGCTCGTCCATGGCGTGACCCAGGGCCTCCATGATGTGCCTGAGCTTCTGCTCCAGCTTGCCCCAAATCCGCGACTCGACCGTGCTGGGATTGCGTACCGTAACGACCTCAACGGGCCGGGTCTGGCCGTAGCGATTGAGCCGCCCTACCCGCTGATGCAGACGCATCGGGTTCCAGGGCAGATCCACATGGATCAGGGTGTGGCAGCGGGCCTGAAGATCAATGCCCTCACCCCCGGCCTCGGTGGAGACCAGAAAGCGAATTCGGCCCTGGTTAAATGCCTCCGCGGCCATCTCCCGACTCCCAGTCAGCACCGTCTCACGGGCGGATGGTAGACGCACTCCGACGAGTCGATCATCGCCATTGATAAAACCGACCGCGCTCTCACCAAAACGGGCCATGAGAATCGAGACGACCAATGCCTGAGTCGCCTTGTATTCGGTGAAGAGCAAGACCGAGCGCTCACCGAAACGCGTGTCGATCAGTTCCCCGATGCGCAGGATCTTGCTCTCATCCTGAATTTGCTCAGCCGCCTCAATCAGGGACCGCAGGAATGGCAACTCATCCGCCATGAGTTGAAACTTCGCTTCATTTTCCCAGCGCTCTAATGCCGCGAAGACATCCTCATCTGCGTCATCGTCGGGACGTTCGATCATGGTCTGTGCTTGCCGAAATTTCTCAACCGCCTGTTCTAAATTGGCAAGGCGCCGGCGCAGGGCCGAGCGGATCGCCGCCACCGAGCTGGAGGCGATCTTCTGCATGGCAATCAGGACCAGAGTGACCTGGCGGCGACCGCGTTGATCCAAACCGGATGCATAGGCATTGCCCGCCGTAATGAAGCGGGTCAGGAGTTGATAGAAGGCCGTTTCTGCCTCGTTATAGGCGTAGGTCTCGGGATAGTTGGTCACCGGTTGGAACAGGCGTTTGCCCGCCATATCCGTCACCTTCTGCTTGAAGTTGCGGATCAGCACCGGGCGCAGCAATGGCAATTGCTCCGACTCCGGGCGTCGGGGGCCGAACACCTCCGGTTGCAACAGACCCATCAAGAACCAGAAACCATAAGGCTTACCGCGGTGCGGCGTCCCGGTAAAAAACAGGCAGGACTCTACCCGATCCTCGGCGACCAGCCGTTCGACGAAGCGATAGCCCAGGGTCTTGCCGGTCTCTTCGTCTACATTCAGGTGGTGGGCCTCATCGACGATCAGCATGTCCCACCGGGGCGCATCCAGCAAGCGCTCATGACGGCCCTTGCGGTCGGCACGCATGGTCGGCAAGGACGCGACCACCTGATTGTGGGTACTCCAGAAATCAGCCTTGGGCGTATCGACCTCCGGCCGATACATGGACATGCGAATATCGAACAGAGTACGCAGCCGATACTGCCACTGCTCCACCAGCGCGGCGGGGGTGAGAATCAAGAGGCGCCGGACCTTGCCGCTGGAAAGCAAGGGCCAGAGGATGAGTCCGGCCTCAATGGTCTTACCCAAGCCCACGTCGTCCGCGATCAGAAGCCGGATCGGCCACTGCTGCAAGGCCCGATGGCAAACCCAAAGCTGATGGGGCAGCAGGTCGATCCGCGAGCGCGAAAACACCCCCCAGGCATCGTTGAGCGAGCGGATGGCCGCCGCCTGGGCCTTGAGCGTCACATCGAGTGATGCAGACCAATGCCCCAGCCGCACCGCGTCGGCCAGCGCCATACGCCGCGCGAGGTCTGCCGCTACGCAGGACTCGATGCGGTCGCCGAAGCGGACGATGACCGTCTCGCCTTGGTCCAGGATGACCGTGCCCGTGCCGAAGCGGGGGTGCTGGACCTGATGGTCTTTCTCGAACATGGAATCGTCTCCCCTGACCCTTCAGCCCACTGGAAGCAGCGGCACACCCCAGACCGGCGCGGCATCCGCAAGCCGGCGATCCAGGGTCGCGAGGTCCGCGGCAAGCCGCCGCGCGACGGCCAGATGCAGGGCGTCGCCCGCGCGCAGACCGCCCGGCGCATCGATCAGCAAGGCCGCGGATCGGAAATCCACCGGTTCGATCTCGGTCAAGCCCAAACTGGATGACACAAAGCCTTGGAAGGCCGATAGCGCCTGCTGCCGGGTGGCGCGGTCGATGGTACCCGTGCGCTCCTTGATGGCCCCGACGCTGGCCATCTCAGTCAAGGTCCAAGCTGAAATGACGAATCCGCGCGGACGGGCCGCCTCGACCTGACTCAACACCAGGGACGCATTCGCCTCCCGGAAGAAGATTGCGCCGAGCACCGAGGTGTCGAGATAGATCACAGCAGGTTCTGCTCACGGAGTTCCGCGACCGTTGCGCCCGGTGCCTGGGGACCGGACTCAACCCAGACGTGCAGGGCCTCCCAATCGAAGGCGGCGGCAGCCCGCGGCTCGGGGACGAGCCGCGCTACCGGCCGGCCGCGGCGGGTGATGACGATTTCCTCGCCCGCTTCCACGTCGGCGAGTAAGGATGAAAGATGGGACTTGGCATCGGCTATGGTGGCAGTCTTCATGGATGTGCTCTCGGGTTTGATCGTCCCAGCGCATTGGACTCTGACTGGTAAGGATGTGCTCGCCTGCCAGGGACCGTGGCTCTGTCATTTTTGTTGGCGTTTGGACCTACCGGCATAGTCGTACACTTCAGCCTATTGTTCCGTCAACGAAAGAGCCGTTGTTGCAGTCCCTCATCGGCCGCAACGATCCGCAGGGGGATGTCGTAGTCGCCGTTGAAAGTAGCTCCTTCCGCGCCAAGCGTATCGACCAGGCGTTTGTGAATGTCTTGAGAAGTTTCTATCACGACATCGAAACACCGAAATAACGTTTTGATCCTTTCTATAGGGGCGTACGCATGTGGAATAGCGTGTGGAAGTGCACCTGGTGCCGCAATTAGTCCGTGGTGGAGCAACTCGCGTACCACTAAGTGCGAACCAATGCTCAAGGTACGATTGATCGGCGGCGGATCAAACCCACCACCCCGGTATTGTTCGTTAGTTCGCGGTGTTCGCAATTTATCCAGAGAAAACGATTTACTGCATCTATTGATCGAAAGAAACAGACCTTTATATTCCTCAAGCCAGCGCGAGAGACGGTAGAGACGCGGGAAATTCGCCATCCATAACGACCACTGCTCATCGTCTTCCTGATTATTCGCATAGTCCTCAATGATCTTTAGCCATTTGTCCGGCTCTTTTCTCGGGTCGGTTTCTGCAAAGGTATGCCACCAACCGCGATTCTGGCACATTTCGATAGCGGCGCGATGCTGCTGGTTCCTCGTGCGGCCGATCGACTGAAAGGCACCGAGTGTAAACAAAATGAGCCAAGATGATCGGTCGAATTGCTCTGTATCCGGATCGATCGTAAGGTCGATGCTGCCTCCGGGATAAAGGTTTCTACGATATCGTGCAGCCTGATCGGTACGGTCGCTTGACCACCATGCATGAATATTGTTAAGCGCCGTCGCCAAGTCGATGCGGTGAGAGATGAGTGGCGGCGGAAGGGGGTCAACCGCTCGATAACCCCTGTCGAGTACCTCACTGGAGGCCAGACGACGCTGAAGCCTCACCCGCTGTTCAGCCGAAAGCGGAACTAGAAGCACCGGGTTCTGAAACACGTTTAGGAGCCAATCCCGGCCCCGAACGTGCTCCGCAACCGTCTCGCCAAGCTCCCCATTCACCAGATAAATCAGGGCAGAATGTCTAGCCTTATCGCTTCTTGCTGCCAACACCCACTGCGCCATATCGTCGGCCTTAGCTTGTAGCCGATCACGGCAAGCCAGGAACAACTCAAGAGCCGATTCGTCCTCGTTCTCGGCCGGGAAATAGTCAGTGTGCAGACGCCGTTCGGCGGGCGCCAATTCGTAACGAAGTGGCTCATCTTTGTCGAGCAGATGACTGCTCGTGGCAACTAGCTTGCCAGCATTAGCCCAAGTATCAATCTGAGTACGGAATTGCAGTTCCTTGAGCCGCTGTTTGATGTCTGCCAACTCCCAGGCTGAATCCTCTTCCGTCAACAGCAACAGCCGACCAAGTGCCCGAGCGTCTTCAGGCCGGATACGGGTTGGGTCGATTAAGGCCACTAGCGCGGCGACTCCCAACGGAGCAAGTTTGGCAAGGCCGGCATGTTTGAGAATCGCGCCCATGTCTGGCGCGACCAGGGAAACCGCGGGGTACTTCGTCATGAAGGGTGCCCAGGAACCCAGCACGTCCAAGACGGCGGGTTTGGCAAGTGACTCCGCTAATTGGTAGCGGACAACGCCTGTCGACGTGAAGGTCCGTAAGGGCTCAGCCAGGCCGTTGGGTATGGAATCCGGATGGGCACTGAGACGCCGGAGCAGGGCAAGGACCAGTTCCCGAACCAATTCCGCGGCAGTATCCCGCTGCCTGCCGCGCCAGCGGTCTGTGAGACCGAGCCAAAGAGGCTGCCAAAAGTCATGAGGGGTTAGATCTGCGGCCAAGCGCAACTGTTTGCCCACCGCGGCCCAGTTCTCAAAAGAATGATTCAGCAACTCACCCAACGCCACGCCGGCCTCGGCGCCGATCTGTTTCGCGAGGTCTAAGTTGCTGTCGCTATTGCCCGCGAGTTTGGCCCGACCAGCGTCGATGGCAAAGCGACCGTTGACGGCGAATCCGAGTTTAGCTTGCTCCTTCGTTGGTGCCGTGACCCACAGGGTGGGTACCTCATCGGGCAAAGCCCGGAAGCCGTCCGGGCCGAGGGCGATCAACAGCGCACCATGCTCGGTGCGCACACAGAGGGCGTCGCTCTCTTTACCCCAGTCGCCGACAAGATGCAGACAACCGAATTCCACGCCGAGACATACCGCCGAGGGTTTCCAGGCGAATCGCCGAAAAGCGGCATCCATCGCCGCCCCGCTTTGGCCCTTGGCGAGTACCACGGGCCGCGCGCCGATCTCAACCGAGCGGACGGCCTGACCGAATGCGCATAGTACCCCGGCGACATCTTGGAAGCGCGCCAGGACCTCGGCTTGGGCACCCTCAGAGATCCCAGGCAATTCGATTAGGGTGCCAGGCAGTCGATGGTTTTCCGTGTGGCGGGCAAGCGCGTCGCTAGCGTCTTGGGTGTCCAGCCAGGGCTGGGGCAGGATACCGGCCACGATCTCCAGCGCGAGGCGTCCGCTCAGGATGCGTGGCCGATCGCAGGCCAGGAGCACGCTTTTAAAGCCCAGCCCGAATTTGCCGGTTAGGCCCTGGTGCGGCCGTTTGTCAGACTCGGATAGAATCAGCATCTTTTCGAGGTCGCGCCCAAAGCCCCGGCGCTCACCGTCGAACCCAACCGGCCCGCGGGCGTTGACGGGCCGACCCCAATGGATAAAGCGCAGGGCATCGTTGCCAATCTCCACCAGGAACCTTTGTGCCCCCGGCGGGGTCTTGCAACCGGTTTGCGGATGGGCAGCGATCTGTCCAAGTTCAATGGCAGCGTCGTCCGCGTTCTGAAAAAGCTCGAAGGGAATGCTTGATAGATCGTATTGAAAATCGGCAAGTTTTGTCTTGACGCCATCAAGAACGGCCCGCTGCGCATTCGGATCACTCACGATTGCGCTTTCGACTGCCGTTAGCGACTTGTTCAAGTTGCTCTGGACGCGCGCATTACCGCCAGCCTCACCCGCCTCTGCCAGTGCCGTGAACGCTTTGTCGTTGTCGAACAGCGCCTCAGCGATGGCGGAATGACTGATGGAAAGCTGTCTAAGGTAAAATGGTATGTGGTAGAGAATCTTGCGGCGTGCTGAATCGACTTCGAGTTGATCGCTGCTATCAAGGCTATCCCACAACTGTTGCAAACTCCGCTTCGGGGGATAGATCTCGGCGCATAGGCTCTCCGCAGTGGCACGAAGCAGTCCAGCCAATTGCTCGAATGTGAAGATAGCGGGATCAATCTCGCGAAGCGTGATCTGTACGCGGTGCGTGAGTTTTTGGCTCAGTCGTCCCGCGAGCAGGGTCTGTGCGTCTCGATTCAGTGGGACTGTAATGTCTTTACCAAGCAGGTTGGGCACTTCCACCGATGCCGAGTCGATGACATGCACAGCAATCTTCAAGCCAACCATTTCGTCGGCTATAGAGCCATCCCCCGCTTCGTCTAATTGATCCAATAGCCAATCATAGGTGTGCGGATTCAAGTAGTCCGACGCGAGGGTTTGGGATGTCGGCTCCAGTAGCGCAAGCAATGCCCCAATCATGGGTGTCGGAACCCACTGCCCCCAGGGCGCAAAGTATTGCGCCAGGATTTCCGGCGTTTTCTGATGCGCCGAATTGAAAAGTCGGTGGTCAATCTGCATCTGGGCGGCTGGAATCGTCTGCGGTCCCGTACTAGCGAGATTCACCCGATCGGCAAGTAGCATCGCCTGATGCGAATCCAAGATAAACGATGGATCAATGCCAATGTCCGCGCCATCCGCGACGCTACAGAGTTTGTCGATACTGCACCATTCCTTTCGCTGGTTCGCGAGACGCAATCCAATCAGGCCAAGCGAAGCAGTCATCGTCGCATCGACGTATTGCTTCAGGTAGGCATCGCCCGCCGCCTTGCGCGCCGGCCAATTCTCTGAATCGTCGGTAATCCAATGCAGAATTTTCAACAGAGCATCGGGCGCGAGCGGCTGCTTGAGTCCGGACCGCAGACGTTGCCAGGTGCCATCCAGCGAAAATGGCTCATCAGCGGCTTGTTGTAAGAGCTTCCAACCCGGAAGTAACGGACACTGGGCGAGCAAGGCAACAACATCCGGCTGGGGAGTCGTCGGCCAGGGTCCAATGTGATAAGTAGGGAGTTCTTCTAGCAGAAGGCCCAAGCGATCCAATCCGGAGTCCCCTGAGGAGGACAGTCCGTCGCGGATTTTTCGCCACGCGCTATGTGCTTTGAGGCGTTTATCCAAATCCTCCGGAACGGCGAAGCTGGCGCTGTGCTTCGCTGTCCGGTGTTCCGCTACCAGGCGCCGTGCCTCGCCCCCCAGGCCACCGGCCAGGTCGATGACGTCCTCCGGCTTGACCGACTCCCCCGTGCAGGTTGGGAGCCAAGGTGTCTTGGAGAGCTTCGCTTCAAGGTCCGGATCGATCTCCGATTGCAACTGCTCGAATGCGTCCGCGATGATCTGCCAATACCGACAGGGCTCCACTGTACCCAGCGCGATCTCGATGCGAGCGCGGTCGTCCAGTGGCTTAAGCCATTTGCGCTGTTGGTCGGCAACGGTCGCATTGCGGCTCTGGGCGATCAAGATCGCCTGTCGGATCAAGAGGTCATCCAGGGTACCGCCCTCGGGGGCCAGGTAAACCCGCTCGTTGCGGGCGGATACCGGCGTGTTGGCCACAGTCGTGTGCAGGGGCAGGCGTTGCCAGAGATCCTGATCCTCGATCCTGGAGAGAATCTCCTCGCGATCCGCCAAGTCGAAAGCGATCGGGTCCGGGATGCCTGCACCTGAGCGTGCCAGTTCGACCAATAGGTTGCGGGCGTCGATCTCATGCGCGCCCACTGCTGGCCAGCGGGTACGGAGTACGGCATCGGCCAACCCGGCATCTACCCGACTCCAGCAATCCGCTCCATGCAACTGATCCCAGAGCTTGCCCCAAGTCGGGTGTTGTTTGTGAGCGGGAAACCAAAGCGGCAGGCTATCGGCATCGCGATGCGCCGCCGAGCCATGGAGCAGATAACGCAGACCCCGCCGGGCCATGGGGTCCGAGCCGGGGTCATTGGCGTGCTCCAACAGGGTCAGGCGCTCCCGCGTGCTGCCCAGGCGCCCCGACTCGTCTCGGCCTATCGCCGCGAGACACGCCCGACCATCGGTCACAAGGGGCAGGTCGGAGGTCCCCGAAAAAAGGTCTCGGTAGACATTGGTCGTCACGATCCAAACTCGACTAACCGGTAGCGCGCCGGCAAGTCGTTGGGTCAGACCCACGTCTTGACTTGCCCCCGCAAAACCGAACAGAGTTCCAGCCTTTTCCACCGCTCGGACATCCGCGGTTGAGACCGGTTGTTTGCCACCTGTCCGGGCGTCGCGTACGGCAATGATGCGGAGTTCCTCATGGACACGCAGAAAATGGCCGCGACGCTCCGTGTCCAATGTCTTCAATAATCCCTGACTCGCGCTAAGAATGGCCTGTTGTTCGCCGTCTGAAATGCCCCTGTCCGGATTGCTATCGAGCACCTGCAACCAGTCCCGCAGGGTCTCATCATCAGGGATGGCGTCGCCAACGAGGGCGGGCTCAAGCTTCGGCACCAATAGGATCGGTGCGTTGATCGCCCAGATCGCCCGTAGTGCGCCATCAGGCAGGTCAGTGGCGAGCGTCCGAAACCACTGGCTATCGGCGAGTGCCTGTGTCAATGCCGCGCACTCGGCATCGTTCAGCCGGGTCACAGCGGCATACTGTTCCAGTGCCGGGATGACCAAAGGCATCAGCACCCGCTGGGCCAGGTGTTGATTCCAGGTCAGGCGCAGTCGGGCATCGTCGATGGGTTCGGCACCTCCCGACGCCGGGGTTTGGTGCAGATCCTCTAAGGCATGGGGCTTCTTGCGCCCCGCGTCGATAAAAAACTGACCGTGCAAGATCAGTGAGTGACCGGGGTTGCCCGCTGCAAACTTGAGGGGTTCGCCGCCTTGTTCGACCGGCAAAAAGACGGCCCAGTGAAGATCGCAACGGGTCTCGGGCGCGGGTCCCGAACAGAAGAGCACGGCCGCCTCCGGGCGGGTCTTGTCGGCGGCTTGTTGTTCTTGCCCGTGTTCGTCGCGATAGCGGCTGCGGGGCCATGCGCCGCTTTTCATGAGCGTGGAAAAGATGCCTTCCGGGTCACTTTCGCGTCTCATGCCGGCGAAGCAAAGCGACTGCCCCGACGGCCCGAGTACAACCCGGCCGCTGCTGCTCTCGGCCACCTGATCGCCCAGCAGGCGCTGATCTGCCTTCAGTTCCAGGGCAAAGGCCTTGCCCTCCCCACGATGCTCGATCCGTTTCAAGTGTTTCAGCAGCGGCAGGATCTCCGCGAGGTCCATCGGCAGACCGGGACGATCGAGGAAGGCAAGGTCCGCCTTAGGATCGTCGCCTGGGTAACGGGCGATGATGGCGATGTCATCGCCCCGAGCGCTGCACACCTGGTTCCTGCGGCGCAGGGGTACCCAGAGTAAGAACCAACTGGCGGCCCCCCCTACCAACGGCTCGGCGAGCGCCTCCAGCCGGTTCCAGTCCCCAGGGTGATCTTGGTCCCATTCCGGGTGGGGGTTTTGGCCGTCCTGCTTCCAGGGGTTCAGACCCTGCCGATAAAGTTTCTCACCATCCCAGGCGAGGTAGAAGATCGCCTCACAGAGGTGGAAGGCGCTCTTCATCCCCAGGCCGAACTTGCCGATGGCCGACCCATCCCCGGCCTTGCTGTTAATGCCGAAGGACTTCAGCGCTCGTTCGTCGCTGGGCTTGAACGCGCCGTCGTTGAAGAACCAGAGGCCCGGTCCCTGTAGCAGCGGATGGGCTGCATCCTGGAAGCCGGGGTGGTGGGCAAAGAGGAAGGTCCGCGCCCGCGCGTCATCCGCGTTCTGGATCAATTCCTTGAGGATCGGGAAACCGCTGTCGTAGCGGTCCCGCAGATTGTCGGCGATGAGATTGATGTAATCGGTGGTGTATCCGTCCATGTTCCCGTCCCGGTGGTTGTGACGACTCGGCGCGCAGGCATGGCTAGTTTACCGGTTTTCGGATGCGGATTAACGTGTGTATCCCGCCCCGATCGGGCGTTTGAACCCTTCATGGCAGGGCTCGTGGCGTCGGAGGTTGAGACAGGGCTGGAGATAGGCACAGCAGGTAGATCCGAACAGTCTTCGCGCCGGTCCTCGCCCACATCGGTGCCCTTGGAGATTTCCAGGGTGGGGAGGTCTCCACGGCCAGGAACGCCGCGGGGAGGTTCTGGAGCAGGACGTGCCGGGCAACGCCAAAAAGAAATTTGCTGGGGGAAAGGGGCAGAGGGTTGGCGCTTGACCGCTCGCTCCGTCTCTGCTAGAAGCGCCGCTAGCGCCCGGTTGCGCCCGCGGTGCCCGGATCTCATTGGAGCCTGTCATGTACAACCCCGCCCGGCGCATGCCGAGTCTGCCCACCGAGGACGACCTGCCCTGCGACGATGGAGAGCCGATGGAGACACTGCGCCACCGCCTGCAGATGGAACTCCTGATCCACTCGCTGGACCCCTGGGCGCGCGCCCGCGGGGACTGCTTCGTCGGCGGCAACATGTTCCTTTACTTCAGTAGCGAACAACTGCGCGGAAAAGACTTTCGCGGCCCGGATGTCTTTATCGCGCTCGGGGTCTCGCCGCGGGAGCGCAAGAGCTGGGTGGTGTGGGACGAGCAAAAAGCGCCGGATCTGATCGTGGAGCTCCTCTCCGAAAGCACTGCCCACACCGATAAAACAGAGAAGAAGCGTATCTACCAGGACCAGCTGCGGGTCGCCGAGTATTTCTGGTTCGACCCGTGGAACCCGGACGACTTTGCCGGCTTCACACTGACCGACGGACGCTATTGGCCGATCCTGCCGCGCGCCCCCGGACGTATCCCCAGCCCCTTGTTGGACCTGGATCTGTGCTGGTGGGACGGGATCTATGGCGGGGTCGAGACCCGGTGGCTCCGCTGGGCGGCCCGCGACGGTGATGTGCTGCCGACCGACGCGGAGGCGGCCAAGTCCGAGGCTGAGGCGGCCAAGTCCGAGGCCGTGGCGGCTAAGTCCGAGGCCGTGGCGGCCAAGTCCGCAGCCGAGGCGGCCAAGTCCGAGGCCGTGGCGGCCAAGTCCGCAGCCGAGGCGGCCACAGCCGCGGCCCTCGCCGCCAAGTCAGAGACTGCGGCACTGGCCCGCCAACTGGACTCGGAGGCCAGCCGCACCGCCTCGGCCGAGTCCCGCGCCCGCGACGCCGAGGCTGAGCTGGCGCGGTTGCGGGCACGTCTGAACGTCATCGGTTAGGCGATTTCCGTCAAATCCCATACCACCTCGCTCGTCTTCCCGGCCGCCCTCCGCGTCGTGCCGACAGTCACGTTGCCCGGCGATGCTCCGGTCGGCGCGCCTTGCAGGCCGGCGAACATCCGTCGCGATCCGGTACGCCATTTTTCGGCAATCGCCTGACTCCCCCGGCTGCCGTCCACATGGAGTTCTAGTCACCCTGCAGCGGACGCGATTCACCCGCCCCCGCACGGTCCGCGTTCCGCCACCCCAATGGGGTATGTTATGTTGCACTGTATGACCGCATGACCGCGACGGCACCCGCGCCGCCCAGCCCCAGAGGAAACCGCATCGCAATGGCACTGGATCAATCGGACGTCGAGAAGATCGCCCACCTGGCACGGCTCGCGCTTCCACCCGCGGCCTGTACCCGTTATGCCCAGGATCTTTCAAACATTCTGGCGCTGGTGGCGCAGATGGATGCAGTCGATACCGCGGGCGTCGCACCGATGGCCCATCCTCTGCACCAAACCCAGCGGCTGCGGCCGGACGTACCGACCGAGCCGGATCAGCGCGCGCGCTTTCAAGCCATCGCGCCCCAGACCGATGGCGGGCTCTATCTGGTTCCCAAGGTGATCGAGTGATGCACGAGCAGAACATCCTCGCGTTGGCGGACGACTTGCGCGCCCGTCGCTATTCCAGCGTTGAGCTGACCCGCCACTACTTGGAGCGGATCGCACGCCTCAATCCCGACCTCAACGCCTTCATCACCGTCGCCGCCGAGCCGGCCCTGGCCGCCGCCGGGCGCGCGGACGCGGCACTCGCCGCCGGCACGGCCGGGCCGCTCACCGGCATCCCCATCGCGCACAAGGACATATTCTGCACGCAAGGCTTACGGACCAGTTGCGGCTCACGGATGCTCGACAACTTCATCGCGCCATATGACGCCACCGTCGTGGAACGCCTGGCGGCAGCCGGTGCCGTGGTCTTGGGCAAGACCAACATGGACGAGTTCGCCATGGGCTCGTCCAACGAGACGAGCTGGTACGGCCCGGTCAAGAACCCCTGGGACCACACCCGGGTTCCCGGCGGGTCGTCGGGCGGCTCGGCCGCGGCCGTCGCCGCCCGGCTGTGCGCCGCCGCCACCGGCACCGATACCGGCGGTTCCATCCGCCAGCCCGCGGCCCTGTGCGGCATTACCGGCATCAAGCCGACCTATGGCCGCTGCTCCAGATGGGGCATGATCGCCTTCGCCTCGTCGCTCGATCAGGCCGGCCCCATGGCGCGCTCCGCCGCCGACGCGGCACTCCTGCTCCAGGCCATGGCCGGATTCGATCCACGGGACTCGACCAGCATCGACACCCCGGTCCCTGACTATACCGCGGGCCTGGATCAGGACCTCGCCGGTCTGCGGATCGGCCTGCCGAAAGAATATTTTGGTGATGGACTGGACGCGCGCACCGCCGCGTCCATCGATGGCGCCATTCGGGAATATGAGCGGCTCGGCGCGCGGGTGAGCGAGATCAGCCTGCCCAACAGTCCACTCTCGGTTCCGGTCTATTATGTCGTCGCCCCGGCCGAGTGCTCCTCCAACCTCGCCCGTTTCGATGGCGTGCGCTACGGCCACCGCTGCCAGGCGCCCACGGATTTGGAAGACCTCTACCAGCGCAGCCGCGCCGAGGGTTTCGGGCCGGAAGTCCAGCGCCGCATCATGATCGGTACCTACGTGCTGTCGGCCGGCTATTACGACGCCTATTACCTCAAGGCGCAGAAAATACGTCACCTGATCGCCGAAGACTTCAAGCGCGCCTTCACGCAGGTCGACGTCATCATGGGACCCAGCAGTCCGACGACCGCCTTTCCCATCGGCGCCAAGCGCGACGACCCGGTGGCGATGTACCTCAGCGACATCTACACCATCGCCACCAACCTCGCCGGCTTACCCGGCATGTCCATCCCGGTCGCCCCGGTCGACGGTCTGCCGGTCGGGCTGCAGATCATCGGCAACTATTTCGAAGAGGGGCGACTGCTCAACGTGGCACATCGGTTGCAACAGGAGACGCACTGGCATTGCGCAGTACCGACAGGGTGCGCGTGACACCATGGGATGCGCGATCCCGTAATCCCGTTGACCAATGAATGCTTGGCTTCACTTCGTGGTACAGCTAGATCTCCGACACTCAGATGAACGTGAATAAGGACTATTACGCGACGCTGGGACTGACGCCATCGGCCGACTCGGTCGTGCTACGTGCAGCATTCAAAGCGCTGGCACAGCGTTATCACCCGGACAAATCGGGGATCGACCGTGACCAGGCCAGTGAGCGCATGGCCGAGATCAACGAGGCTTATCGTGTCCTCAGCGATCCGGCGACCCGCACGAAATATGATCAGCTGCGGGAGAAAACGACGCAGAACGCGGATACCGCCTTCGCCGACAGCGACACCGAGCCCACGGCGGGCAGCCCGTTGGATGCGGATTGGAAGATCGCGGTCCAGTTCTATCCCGAACTGAAAGAGATCCGTCTGGGGCTTGCCAGGATCTCCTGGAAACTCGCCGAGTCCTTTCGCGCTCGGCTCCTGAAAACCAAAGAGTTCGTCAACGCCCGCACATTAGCCGCTGAACTGGAGAACGAGTTTTTGGCTCTCTATTTTGGAGCCAATCCCAAGACCCTGGATTTCGGCAAGAGTCTTATTCTGGATGGCCGCCGGGATGCCGCCAGAGATCTCAATCGCGCAATTCGGATTTTGGGGCACGGCGCCGAGCCGGATAAGGTCATTGCGGTGATCCGGAGCAAATACGATCTCCCCGACACCGGCGCCGCCTGGCGTTACGATACCACCGGCAAACGCCGGGGGGTCAGGGCACAACGTTTTGCCAGTGAAAACGGCATGGTGCTGATGGAACTCCTTGAGCGTATCCGCAACCGCGAAGTGCCAGGATTCATCATCGACGGCATCTTTTATGTGGAGATCGACGAGCATGGCAAGCCTTTGCCGTTAAACCGCAAGCCGGTGCGTGTCACGCGCGCGTCCGCCAACGTTGGCAGCTATGTGCTGATCGGGCTGCTCTTTGTTTCAGTCATTGCGCTGTTTTTTCTGATTTCGAGTTATTTATTTTGAAACACTCTTCAGCTTCCCCCAGGTAACACAGCATGCAATGGGAAACCGTGATCGGTCTCGAGATCCATACCCAGCTCGCGACCCAATCCAAGATCTTCTCGGGCGCGCCCACCCGTTTCGGGGCTGAACCCAACACCCAGGCCTGCGCCATCGACCTGGGCCTGCCTGGCGTCTTGCCGGTCCTCAATGCCGAAGCGGTCCGGCTCGCCGTGCGCTTCGGTAAAGCGATCGCCGCGGAAGTCGCCGAGCGTTCAGTGTTCGCCCGCAAGAATTATTTCTATCCCGACCTACCCAAGGGGTATCAGATCAGTCAGTACGAGTTTCCGATCGTCGGCGAAGGGCGGGTGGAGATCGTGCTGGATGACGGGACGGTCAAGGAGATCGGAGTGACGCGGGCGCATCTGGAGGAGGACGCGGGTAAGTCACTGCATGAGGATTTTCATGGGCTGACCGGTATCGATCTGAACCGCGCCGGCACGCCCCTGCTGGAGATCGTCTCGGAGCCGGATATGCGCTCACCCCAGGAAGCGGTGGCCTATGCGCGCAAGGTCCACCAGATCGTGCGCTGGATCGGAATCAGCGACGGGAACATGCAGGAAGGCTCGTTTCGGGTGGACGCGAATGTCTCGGTCCGTCCGCTGGGCACGGTGACCTTTGGGACCCGCGCCGAGATCAAGAACATCAACTCATTCCGCTTCCTGGAGCGGGCGATCCAGTTCGAGGTCGAGCGTCAGATCGATCTGCTCGAAGCCGGTGGCCGGGTCGTCCAGGAAACCCGGCTCTATGATCCGGACCGGGATGAGACCCGCACCATGCGCACCAAGGAAGAGGCGAATGATTACCGCTATTTCCCGGACCCGGATCTGTTGCCGGTCGAGGTCGATGCGGCCTTGATCGCCGCCGCGACGGCGGATTTGCCGGAGTTGCCGGATGCCATGCGCGAACGCTTCCGGGAAGACTATGGCATCGGCGAATACGACGCCAATCTGCTGACCGCCAGCCGTGACCTGGCGGGGTATTTCGAGACGGTCGCCCAGACGAGCGCCGAACCCAAGCTGGCGGCGAACTGGATCAGCGGTGAACTGGCGGCGGCGCTCAACAAAGCCGGGCTGGAGATCACCGCGAGTCCGGTGACGGCGTCTCAACTCGCCGGGATGATCCAACGCATCACGGATGGAACCATCTCGGGCAAGATCGCCAAGCAGGTGTTCGAGTCGATGTGGAACGGGGGCGGCGATGCGGATACGGTGATCGAGACGCAAGGACTGCGACAGATCACCGACTCCGGCGCGATCGAATCACTGATCGATACCATCATCGCCGCCAACCCCGGTCAGGTCGAGCAGTACCGCGCGGGTAAGGACAAGGTCTTCGGGTTCTTCGTCGGCCAGGTGATGAAGCAGAGCCAGGGCAAGGCCAATCCGCAACAGGTCAATGACCTGTTGAAGCAGAAGCTCGCCGGCGGCTAATCCGGACAGAGCCTTGGTGTAGGGGCGGGTTTGAAACCCGCCCCTACGTCCGGTTATCACGTCCGATGGCTATAAAGGCCCCAAATTGCATCGCGTCTCCGATTCGCATACCGCGCCGGGCGCGGTTTAGACGCGCAAGCTGGAGAGCCCGGCGTCCAGATGCAGGATCTGACCGGTGCTCAGGCGCGCATCGTCGAGCAGCCAAACCGCCGCCCGCGCCAGATCGGCGGCCTCCCCGATCACCTTGAGTGGGTGCCGCTCGGCCGCTGCCGCGCGTTTTTCCGCGGTCGCCAGCAACCGCTCGGCCAAGGGGGTCGCGGTCAGGGTCGGCGCGATGGCATTGACGCGGATGCGCGGGGCAAATTCAGCCGCCAGCGCGCGGGTCAGTCCCTCAATGGCACCCTTGGCCGCCGCCACCGAGGCGTGATAAGGCATTCCAGTACCCGCGGCAACACTGCTGAAGAGCAAAATGCCGGCGCTTTCGGCCTGCCGTAATGACGGCAGGGCGCCCTGGATAGCGCGTACGGCGCCCATCACATTCAAATCCAGATCTTCGCGCCACTCGTTCTCGGTCAACCGCTCGAAGGGTCGCAGGCGGATACTGCCTGGGCAGTAGGCCAGTCCGTCGAGTGTCGGCGGCAGTCGATCGCCCGGAAAGGGGTCTTGACGGACATCCCAACGCACACTGGTGACTTGCGGGTGGTCGGCCGCCCGCTCCGGGTGCCGCGACAATTGGGTGACCTGGTGCCCCTGGTCAATCAGTGTCGTCAGCAGCGCGGCACCGATGCCGGAAGTGCCGCCGACGATCAGGAAGTGTTTGGACATGGTCCGAATTCCGGTTGGGGGCCCGGGGAGTCCGGGCAAGAATTACGAGGTATCGTCTCACCTGGGTTTTTCAACGGCTGTTCAGCAGGCGCGCAGGTCAAACCCTGGCCGAGCCTGCACGCACGGCGCCGCGCATGCTCGAACACTACGAAGCGTATTGGAATAGCCTAACATTTCGCGCTGATGGACGCCGTCCGTCGAACCCCTGCAGGATGACGCCAGGACCGGAGGATGCCCTTGACATCGCCTGGACAGGTACCACCTTCCTAGGTGACCGGCACAAGACCGGGTCATGTAGAAAAAGTCCGGCCAGGCGCCGGTCAACCACGAGGAGAACACGATGGATGATCAAACCGACTATCTCGAGTCTTACTGCCCCGACAGCCGGGTTCATGCGATGATCAACAATCCGGAAACCGAGGGAATTGACGAAGGCTGAGCCCGTCCGGGGGCCTTCCCGGCCCCCGCGATGTTGCGGCAATTAACGAAACCTCATCCATTAAGAGTTAGGAGCGCGCGGCGTGAAGGTGGCAATCATCGGTGGTACGGGGTTCGTTGGCTCCTATCTCGTGGAACGACTCCTCCAAGACGGTCACGTCCCCCGCTTACTGGTTCGCGCGGGCAGCGAGTCGAAGGTCGAGCGCCACGTCGAGTGTGAATGGATCACCGGTGAGGTTGGAGACACCACTGCAGTCGGTCGCTGCGTCGAAGGTACTGACGCCGTCATCTATCTCATCGGCATCCTGCGCGAGTTCCCATCGCACGGCATCAGCTTCGATGCACTTCAACACCGTGGGGTGGTGGACACTCTGAACGCGGCCAGGCAGCAGGGCGTGCAGCGCTTCCTCTTGATGAGCGCCAATGGCATCCGCGCCGACGGCACCGCCTATCAGCGCACGAAATTTCAGGCCGAGGCAGCCGTTAAAGCATCCGGGATGGACTGGACCATCTTCAGACCCTCGGTGATTTTCGGCGATCCGCGCGGCCGGATGGAATTCTGCGACCAACTCAAGCGCGACATTATCGACAGCCCGATCCCCGCACCCCTGTTCTACACGGGCCTGCTGCCGTTCAATGCCGGTCAGTTTCAGCTTGCGCCGGTGAGCGTCACCGATGTGGCGGCCGCGTTCGTCCAGGCGCTCACCGATCCGCGCACGCACGCCCAGACCTACTGTCTCTGCGGCCCGGACGCACTGAGCTGGAAGGCGATCCTCGGCACCATCGCCGCGGCCGGCGGTCGCTCCAAGTGGATGCTGCCGGCACCCGTGTTCGGGATCAAAGCGGCCGCGCGTCTGTTCGATCGCTTTCCCTGGTTCCCAATCACCCGCGGCCAGATCGAGATGCTGATGGAGGGCAATGTCTGTACGCAGGACGACGGCTTCGCCCGGCTCGGCGTGACCCCGCGCCCCTTCAACAAAGAGGCGCTGGCCTACCTGAGGAACTGACCCGACGGCCATATCGCCTTCGTACCGGAAATCCAGACAGGCCCTTAGCGTAGGGACGGGTTTGAAACCCGCCCCTACATCCAGTTATCGTGTTGGGCGCCGATCATCAGGCGACGGGCGGGTTGTCGGAATCCGCGCCAACGTTTAAGGTTGCGCCCTTGCGGCGACGGGACCGGTAGCGGCCGTCGCGACGCGACGGCGTTGCCCGGACCGGGCGGCCAACCCTGCGACTGCCCCAAGGATCTCCATAACCCTCATGCTTCAGGTAGCCCAGCTCGAATGTCGGCGTGGTGACCGCTTGCTGTTCTCCGGACTGGACTTCGAGGTCGGACCCGGTACCCTACTTCACGTGCGGGGACGTAACGGCAGCGGCAAGACGACCCTGCTGCGCACCCTGTGCGGTCTCTACACCGCCGATCACGGGGAGGTGCACTGGCGCGGCGAGTCGATCCGCGCCTTGGGCGAGGATTACCGGCGCGACTTGCTTTATTTCGGCCATCTGAACGGAATCAAAGGCGATCTGACCGGAGTCGAGAACCTGCGCCTGGCCGCTACCCTGGATGGCGACAAAGCCGACACGCGGACGGTCTGGGCCGCCCTGGCCCGCATCGGGCTGGCCGGGTTCGAGGATATTCCCACGCGGATGCTCTCGCAGGGCCAGAAAAAGCGCACGGCCCTGGCGCGTCTGATCCTGAGCCGGGCGCCGCTGTGGATACTCGACGAGCCCTTCACCGCACTGGATACGGATGCGGTCGACCTGCTCCAGCAGTTGATCGCGGACCAGGTCGCGAACGGCGGACTGGTGGTGCTCACCACCCATCAGGAAGTGCCGCTGACCTCGGGTCAGGCCTGCCACCTGGACCTGGGCCGCTGAGCCCGGAGCCGAGGCCGGATACGATGCTTAAGGTTTTCTGGAGCGTCCTGCACCGTGACTTGCTGCTCGCCATGCGGCGGCGCACCGACGTGTTGACAACGCTGTTTTTCTTCCTGATCGTCGTCAGCCTGTTTCCCTTGGGCGTCGGCACCGAAACCGCGGTCCTGCGCACCCTGGGACCGGGGGTGGTCTGGGTGGCGGCCCTGCTCGCCTCCATGCTGGCGCTGGAGCGGCTGTTCGCCGCGGACTTCGAGGACGGCACCCTGGAGCAATTGCTGCTGACCGATCAGCCGCTGGTGCTGTTGGTGCTGGCCAAGATCACGGCCCACTGGTTGCTGACCGGACTGCCCCTGGTCTTGATGGCGCCCCTGGTCGGCATGCAATATCACCTGACCGACCCGGCCATCGGCATCATGATGGCCGCCTTGCTGCTCGGCACCCCGGTGCTGAGCCTGATCGGGGCCATCGGTGCCGCCCTGACACTGGGCCTGCGCGGCGGGGGCATCCTGTTATCGCTGCTGATCCTGCCGCTCTATATTCCGGTGCTGGTCTACGGCGCGGGGGCGGTGGAACTGGCCGCGGTGGAACTAACCGCAACCCGACCCTATCTGATGCTGTTGGCAGCCTTCCTGCTGTCGTCGCTGATCCTGGCGCCGCTCGCATCCGCGGCCGCGCTGCGCATTTCAATCGAATAACACTGCACCGCCCGAGCTACCCGATGTCCAGCGCCTGGTCCAAGTTCGCTTCACCGTCCACCTTCTATCCCCTGGCGGGACGGATGATTCCGGTCTTCTGGGTACTGGCGGCCGGTTCGCTCCTGGTCGGCCTCTACTGGGGCTTCTTCGAGACCCCGGATCAACTCGGCGGCAGCAATGCCCAGAAGGGCTACTATCGGATTATCTTCCTCCATGTCGGCGCCGCCTGGATGTCGATGTGGCTCTATGCGGTGATGGTGGGCTGGGCGGCGATCGGGCTGGTCTTCAACACCCGGCTGTCGTATATGATGGCCAACGCCATCGCCCCGACCGGGGCCATCTTCACCTTCCTGGCACTCTGGTCCGGGGCCTTCTGGGGACGCCCGAGCTGGGGGACTTACTGGGATTGGGACCCGCGGCTGACGTCGGAGTTGATCCTGTTCTTTCTCTACATCGGCTACATCGCCCTGCACTCGGCCATCGACGATGCCCGCCGGGCCGACCGGGCCGCGGCCCTGCTGGCCATCGTCGGGCTGGTGATGGTGCCGGTGATCTTCTGGTCCATCAACTGTCCGGACCCCAATCAGTGCGCGGCCCTGCACCAGCGCTCGGGGCTCGGCAAGGTAGACGGGGATATCCTGTTCGCCATGTTGATGACCACGCTCGGGTTCTGGATGTACGCCTTCGCGACAACCCTGATGCGCGTGCGCACCATCATCCTGACGCGCGAGGCACAGACCACTTGGGCCGCGGAGACGATCCAGGCGGAGGTCCGCTCATGATCGGAAACCCTGGCCCAGCGCGCCCGCGCAGTTCACGTCAAGGCGCCAAGACGCCGGGAAAACCATGAACGAAGGCTTGATGCATTTCCTGTCCCAGGGCGGTTACGCCCAATTTGTGTGGGGCGCCTATGGCATGGCCCTACTGTTGCTGGTCGGCGAGGTGGTCGGTTTGCGGCGCCAGCGGCGAACTATTTTAGCGCGGCTCAGTCGATTAATGCGGTTAGGTACTCCGCGCGACAACCCGCGGGATCATGAGTGAGGCATTCCGAGGCATTTCATGAAGGCACGACAGAAACGGCTGGTCCTGGTCAGTGTGGCGATCATCGGCGTCGGCGCCGCCGCGGCGCTGGCCCTGAGCGCACTACAAAGTAATATCTCCTACTTTTTCAGCCCATCCCAGGTGATGGCCAGAGAGGCGCCGGCGGATCACGTCTTCCGCCTGGGGGGTCTGGTTTCCGAGGGTTCGGTCCAGCGGGCGGAGAACGGGCTCACCGTCACCTTCGATGTGACCGATCTGGCGCAAACCGTCAAGGTTTCCTACACCGGCATCCTCCCCGATCTCTTCAAGGAGGGTCAGGGGGCCGTGACCCGCGGACGGCTGGGCCCGGATGGGGTCTTTTACGCCGAGGAGGTGCTGGCCAAACACGACGAGGAATATATGCCGCCCGAGGTCGCCGACAGCCTCAAGACCGAACATGCACAGGGGCTGACGCAAAGCCTGAGCAACACGCCGGCCGCTGCCCCTCAACAAGCCGCGGCGCAGACTGCCGATCCGCGGACGGTGACCCGATGATCCCCGAACTCGGCCATTTCGCCCTCATCCTGGCCCTGACGCTGGCCGTCACCCAGGCGATCGTTCCGCTCTGGGGTTCCTTCAACGGCCGGCGCTCCTGGATGGCGATGGCCCGGCCGCTCGCCTGGGGTCAACTGATCTTCCTGAGCATCTCGTTTCTTTGTCTGGTCCAGGCCTTTCTGACTGATGACTTTTCGGTGGTCTACGTGGCCACCAATTCCAACAGTCTGCTGCCGGCGCCGTTCAAGGTGTCCGCCGTCTGGGGTGCCCACGAGGGGTCATTGCTGCTGTGGGCGCTGTTGCTCGCCGGCTGGGGCGCGGCGGTCGCAAGCTTCAGCCGCAATCTGCCGCTGCCGATGATCTCCCGCGTGATCGCGGTGCAGGCGATGATCGCCATCGGCTTCCTGCTCTTCATGCTGTTGACCTCGAACCCGTTCGAGCGCGTCTTCCCGGCACCGCTGGAGGGTCGGGATCTGAATCCGCTGCTCCAGGACGTTGGTCTGATCATTCACCCGCCCATGCTCTACATGGGCTACGTGGGCTTCTCGGTGGCCTTCGCCTTCGCCATCGCCGCACTGATCGGCGGGCAACTCGACGCGGCCTGGGCACGCTGGTCGCGGCCCTGGACTACGGTCGCCTGGATCTTCCTCACCCTCGGCATCGCGCTCGGCTCCTGGTGGGCCTACTACGAGCTGGGCTGGGGCGGCTGGTGGTTCTGGGACCCGGTCGAGAATGCCTCGTTCATGCCCTGGCTGGTCGGCACGGCGCTGATCCACTCGCTGGCCGTGACCGAGAAGCGCGGGGCCTTCAAGAGCTGGACGGTGCTGCTCGCCATCGCCGCCTTCTCGCTGTCGCTGCTCGGCACCTTCCTGGTCCGCTCAGGCGTTCTGACCTCGGTCCACGCCTTCGCCACCGACCCCGCGCGGGGCGCTTTCATCCTCGCCTTCCTGGTGATCGTGATCGGCGGTTCACTGGCGCTCTATGCCTGGCGCGCCCCGGCGGTCTCCGGCGGCGGGCGCTTCGATCTGATCTCGCGCGAGAGCTTTCTGCTGGTCAACAACCTGCTGCTGGCGGCGCTGGCCGCGCTGGTGCTCTTCGGCACCCTGGCACCGCTGATCTATGAAGCGGCCGGGTGGGGCAAGATCTCGGTCGGCTTCCCCTGGTTCAACACCATGTTCGTGGCCATCTCGCCGCTGCTGGTGCTGGCCATGGGCATCGGTCCCCTGACCCGCTGGAAGCACGATGAACCGGCCCGCCTCCTGCGGCAATTGTGGCTCGCGCTCGGTGTCGGGCTGGCCGTGGGAGCACTCGCCGCCACCGACCTGATCCTGCCGGGCAACCTCTACGTCAGCCTCGGGCTGGGCCTCGCGGCCTGGCTGATCAGCACCCACCTGATCGCCTTGGGTGAGCGCCTCTGGCACCGCGGGTTCCAGGGCCTGGTCGCGGACCTGGGCGGCCAGGGCCGCAGTTGGTACGGCATGTGGCTGGCCCATCTCGGCATCGCGGTCTTCATCATCGGTGCCACGCTGGTCTCCAACTACGGCAGCGAGACCGATGTCCGGATGGCCCCGGGGTCAACGCACGAAGCCGCCGGTTACCGCTTCCAGTTCAACGGCGCCCAACCCGTCATGGGACCGAATTATCGGGCGCAGCGGGCCGAGTTCCTGGTGTTCCAGGGCGACCGTCAGGTCGCGGTTCTGCACCCCGAGAAGCGCGCCTACCTGACGGGGGGCATGCCGATGACCGAGGCCGGGATCGATCCCGGCCTGCTGCGCGACCTCTATGTCTCGCTGGGCGAACCGGTGGGCACCGCGGGTGATTGGGCGGTGCGGCTCTACTACAAACCGTTCGTGCGCTGGATCTGGCTCGGCGGCATTCTGATGGCGCTGGGCGGACTGCTGGTCATCAGCGACCGACGCTACCGCACCGAACGCCGGACCGCGACCGTACCGACCCTGGCGACCGGCACGGCGGTACCGGCCTGAGCGAAGCACCAGCCTGACCGCGGCGCGCGTGACGAGCGCGCGGCGCGGTCAACGCGGCAACCGACCGACCTTGAGGATCGACAATGGCACGTTCCACCACCAGTTATCTGGTGCCCCTTGGCCTTTTTCTGGCGCTCACCGCCCTGCTGTTCTACGGGCTGTCCCTGGACCCGCGCAAGGTGCCCTCGCCCCTGGTGGGTAAGCCGGCCCCGCCCTTTACCCTGGAATCACTCAAAGAGCCCGGCAAACAGATCAGCTCGGATATCCTCAAAGGGCGCGTCTCGCTGGTGAATGTCTGGGCGTCCTGGTGTCCGTCCTGCCGCCAGGAGCATGCCGAACTGCTGCGCATCGCGCGCGATTCGGACGTCCAACTGATCGGCTTCAACTGGAAGGACGAGCGCCCGGCCGCCCTGGAGATGCTGAGCCGCTTCGGCGACCCCTACACCCTGAGCGTCTTCGACCCGGACAACCAGGCCGGGATCGACTGGGGAGTCTATGGGGCTCCGGAGACCTTCGTGATCGATGCCGAGGGCATCATCCGCCACAAGCGTATCGGTCCTATCGACGCCAAGGTCTGGGCCCAAGAGATCCTGCCGGTGATCCAGCAATTCTCGCCCAAGGGCTAGCCAGCCAATGCCGCACACCAACACTGATCCTTTGTTTTCCATGAGCAGTAACCACTTAATCGGCAATACACTCCGGTCCGCCGCACGCACCGCTGTCCTCGCGAGCGCCCTCGTCTGCGCCGGCGCCGCCGCCGCCGCCTACACGCTGCAGGAATTCACTTTCGACAGTCCGGCTCAGGAGCGGACTTTTCGCGACCTGACCAGCAAACTGCGCTGCCTGGTCTGTCAGAACGAATCACTGGCCGGCTCCCAGGCGGACCTGGCTCAGGACCTGCGCAAGGAGGTCTACGGCATGCTGCGCGAAGGCAAGAGCCAGGATGAGATCATCACCTTCCTGGTGGATCGCTACGGGGATTTCGTGCTCTATCAGCCCCAGGTCAAACCCTCCACCTATCTTCTGTGGTTCGGTCCCTTCGTCCTGATCGGCGTGGGCGGTTGGCTCTTGCTGCGCGCACTGAAGGCCAAGAAGGCTGAACCCGAACCGGAAACCGACGCCGCGGAGCGCGCCCGCCTCCACCAACTCCTCGCCGCTACCGAGCCGCCAGACCAAGCCAAATGATTATTTTCTGGATACTTGCTGCCGGGCTCACGGGCCTGGCCATCCTCTTCATCGCCCGGCCCTTACTGAGCGGCCTCGCGAGCGACGCATCGCCCAGCCAGTCGGATCTGAATCTCCAGATCGCCCGCAGCCGCCTGGCGGAACTGGATGCCGACCTCGCCGCGGGTGTGCTCGACCAGGGCCAGTCCGCTGCCGCGCGCAAGGATCTCGAGCGCGAACTGTTGTCCGACCTGCATGACTCCGAATTGCAGGGGGGCCAGACCCTCGGGCCGCGGAGCACAACCACCGCCCGCACTCCGGACGAGCGCGCACGCGCGGACCGCGCACCCTGGCTCGCCCTCGTGTTGATACTCTCCGTACCGACAGCGGCCGTCCTGACGTACCTGGAACTGGGCAATCAAGAGATCATTCCACGTATCGAGACCGCCGCGATTATCGAGGTTGCTCCGGTCGCTGACCACGCCGCCGGACCCGATGGACAATCCTTGCCCTCACTCGACACCCTGGCGCAGGGGCTCGCCGAGCGGATGCAGCAGAATCCGGACAATCTGGAAGGCTGGATGATGCTCGGACGCACCTACATCGCGCTCGATCAGCCGGCCAAAGCGCTTGAGGCCATGGAGCGGGCTTTTGGGCTGGCTCCCGACGATGTCGGCGTGATGATCGGTTATGCCGAGGCGCTGGCAGCAAACAGCGGCAACCAACTCGACGGCAAACCGGCTGAACTGATCGAGGCGGCACTGGAACGTGAACCGGCCAACGCCAGCGCACGCTGGCTCAGTGGGATGCTGGCCTTCCAGCAAGCGCGCTTCACCGAAGCCGCGACAACCTGGCAGGGAATCCTGACTGAGCTGGATCCGGCCGGCGAGGACGCCGTTCAGATGGGCGAGATGATTGCCGAGGCGCGCCGCCGCGGCGGCCTGCCCGAATCGCCCAGCGGCGCCCAGAGCAGCACAGTACCAGGCGGGATCAGTCCCGCGCTGCCCCCGGATGCGCCGGCAGCAGCGGCTACGCAGGCACAGGTGAGCCAGGTCGAACCCGCGCAAGAGACAACCGCGGCAAACACGGGACCCCGCATCCAGGTCAGTGTCACCCTCGCCCCCGAACTCGCCGCCCAGGTCAATCCGACCGACACCCTGTTTATCTATGCCCGCGCGGCTGCTGGTCCGCCAATGCCGCTCGCGGTGAGCCGGGCGACGGCTGCGGACCTGCCGGCCACCGTCACCCTGGATAACAGCTCCGCCGTGATGCCGGCCATGCGTCTTTCGAGCTTCCCGCAGGTCATCGTGGGCGCCCGCATTTCCAGGTCCGGACAAGCGACTCCCGGTCAGGGAGACCTGGAAGGCCAAGTCGGACCGCTCGACAGCGCGACGCCCCAGTCGGTTGCGGTGACCATCAATCGGGTCCGGCCCTGAGTGGCCGCATCACACCGGCAACGACTCCACCGTGACTCACCGACTCAGTCGTCGATCTTTTGATAGGTCCCGACCAGGGTCGCGTGGGCCAGGATGTGTTCATCCATGGCAAGCAGCAGTTCATCTTTTGACGGACGGCTCAACGCAGCGGGAAGCCGGGTGTCCAGGGCGTACAGGCGAAAAAAATAGCGATGCCGGCCAACGGGCGGACACGGCCCCCCATAGCCGGTACGCCCCCAACTATTGAGCCCCTCGGCGCAACCCGCGGGAAGATCCGCGGGAGCCACGCCCGCCGCGAGTCGAGTCGTCGTCACCGGCACGTTGTACAGGATCCAGTGATCCCAGACCATCCGGGGCGCGGCCGGGTCGGGGGCATCCGGGTCGTCGACAATCAAGACCAGGCTCTCGGTGCCGTCCGGCACGCCAACCCAGTAGATCTCCGGAGAGCAATCCTCACCCTCGCAGGTATACTTGCGGGGAATCTCACCACTATCATCGAATACTTCAGATTTGAGAACCAGAGTCATTTTCCACCTCCCGGTGTGTGCTAAGTTAACCGAGTGAATCATCATCAATGGTCGGATATCGGGCTCCCCGCGGGTTGCCCTTCACGAACTGATGTGGGGTCAAGAATTCACGATTAAGTACCCGATGATCGACACGCCGGCCCTGACGCGGGGACCCTCACCCCAGGACCGGAAGCAGAACCTCATATAAATCATGAGGCTGCAACGATGAACCAGTTTGCGCCTCATTGCGATCACCGGGTCATAGAGACAAAATCGCCCTAGAGACGGTTTTACCACTCCCTAGCTGTGCGTCCTTCGGCGGCCTGATGGCCGCCTTTTTTTTGCCCGCCGTCTTTCCCCCGAGCCGGGGCAGTCACCAGCGCGCGCGACGCGGCGCAACTCGCGAGTTACGGTATAATTTCCGCTTCCTGATTAGACCGATGGGGATACGGCGACCTGCTCCCCGTTCCCCTAAGGCGCATCCCCCCACGCCACACCACAAAACAGGATCACCGATGTCTGAATACAACGCCGAGGACGTCCGCAACATCGCTCTGGTCGGACATGCCGGCAGCGGAAAAACCACACTGGTCGAGGCCCTGCTCGCCGCCACGGGTGTCATCCCCGCCCCCGGCAGCGTCGCCAAAGGCACCACGGTATGCGATTTCGACCCTCTGGAGAAGGAGTTGCAGCACTCACTCGACTCCGCCATCACCAGCGTCGACGTCCACGGCAAGCACATCAACCTGATCGACACCCCCGGCTACCCGGATTTCCTGGGCCGCAGCGTCTCCGTACTGCCGGCCGTCGAGACCGCCGCCGTGGTCATCAATGCGCAGGCCGGGATCGAGTCGGTCACCCAGCGGCTCATGAACGCGCTCGACAACCGGCACCTGTGCCGGATGATCATCGTCAATCAGATCGATGCGCCGGACCTGGATCTGGGTGCGCTCACCACCCGCATCCGTGAGACCTTCGGCGCCGAGTGCCTGCCCATCAACCTGCCGGCCGACGGCGGCTCGCGGGTGATCGACTGCTTTTTCCAGCCCAGCGGCGAGGGGGCCGATTTTTCGTCCGTGGCCGAGGCCCATGGTCACATCATCGACCAGGTCGTGGAAATGGATGAGGCGCTGATGGAGATCTATCTGGAGCAGGGACAGGATCTCGCCCCCGAGCAGCTCCATGACCCCTTTGAGACGGCGCTGCGCGAGGGCCACCTCATCCCCATCTGTTATTGTTCCGCCATCACCGGGGCCGGCATCCCGGAATTGCTGGAGATCATGGTCCGCCTGATGCCGAACCCGTCCGAGGGGAATCCGCCCGCCTACCTGAAGGGCGAAGGGGCGACCATGGAGCCGGTTCGTGTGTCACCGGACCCGACCAAGCACGCCCTGGCCCATTGCTTCAAGATCATCAACGACCCCTTCCGCGGCAAACTCGGCATTTTCCGCATCCACCAGGGCCGCATCAGCACCAACAGCCAGCTCTACGTCGGCGATGCCCGCAAGCCGTTCAAGGTCAACCACCTGTTCAGGCTTCAGGGCAACGAGCAGATCGAGGTCGCCGAAGGCGTCCCAGGGGACATCCTGGCGGTCTCGCGGGTGGACGACATCCACTTCGATGCCGTGCTGCACGACTCGCACGACGAGGATCACTACCACCTGACCACCATGGAGTGCCCGGTTCCCCTGTTCGGGCTGGCCATCACCCCGACCAAGCGCGGGGATGAACAGAAGCTCAACGACGCCCTGCACAAACTCCAGTCGGAGGACCCCTGCCTGCACATCGAGCATCACGCCGCCACCAACGAGACGATCATGCGCGGCCTGGGTGAATTACACCTCAAGGTGCTGCTGCGCCGGCTTTCGGAGCAGTTCCATGTGGACGTGGACACCCGTCCGCCGAGCATCCCGTATCGCGAGACCATCACCGCCAAGGCCGATGGACACCACCGGCACAAGAAGCAGACCGGCGGTGCCGGCCAATTCGGCGAGGTCTACCTGCGGATTGAGCCTCTGGAACGGGGGGAAGGATTCGAGTTCGTGGACGCCACCGTAGGCGGCGTCATCCCCGGCAACTTCATCCCCTCGATCGAAAAAGGCGTGCGCCAGGTGTTGGCCGACGGTGCCATCGCGGGGTACCCGCTGCAGGACGTCCGGGTGTCGGTGTACGACGGTAAGTTCCATCCGGTGGACTCCAAGGACATCGCTTTCTCGACCGCCGGACGCAAGGCCTTCATCGACGCGGTCGATAAGGCCAAACCGGTGATTCTGGAACCGATCGTCAAGATCCGGATCAGTGCGCCGGACTCCTGCATGGGTGATTTGGCGGGCGACCTCTCCGGTCGGCGCGGGCGGATCAGCGGCAGCGAATCCCAGAGCCAGGGTCGCATCGACATCGACGGCGAGGTCCCGCTGGCCGAACTCTCCGGCTATGACGCCCGGCTGAAGGCGCTCACCGGCGGCGAGGGGATCTACGCGATCGAACTGAGCCGCTATGAAGCAGTCCCGGCCAGCATTCAGAAGCAACTGGCGGACGCCTATCAGCGCAGCGAGGACTAGCGATCTGTGACGGCGGTCGGCTGACAATCCAGCCGCGCCGCCGGCGGAAGGACGTTGACTCGACAACCGTCTCTGCTACTCTGACTGATGATCGGTCACGGGGCCGGTCTCGTCTCCCCAACACGGCAATAGCCTGGAGTGAGTCCCATGACGAAAGAACGCAGCCCCAAAAAGGAAACCAAGAAAAAGTCCGGCTTGAACCTCAAGGAAAAACGGGCCGTCAAGAAAACAAAGCAAGAGAACAAATCCTGACCCTGGTTTTTCACCACGCAGGACACTAAACAAAAGCCCGGCTGATGCCGGGCTTTTGTTTTCGCTCACCGCGGCGACGCTCAGGCCGCCGCGGCTTTCAGAGGTCCGATGCCTCAGTAACGACGGCCACCGCCACCACCGCCGCCGCCACCGAAACCACCGCCACGCGGCGCATCAGTCTTGGGCTTGGCCTGGTTGACCGTGATGTTACGGCCCTTCATGTCGGTGCCGTTGAGACCCTTGATCGCGGCATCAGCCTGGGAATTGTTGGCCATCTCCACGAAACCGAAGCCCTTGGACTCTCCGGTGAACTTGTCGCTGATCAGGTTGACCTGCGAGACTTCACCGAAACGGGAAAAGGTTTCCCGCAGATCGGCGTCGGTGATGCTGAACGGAAGATTGCCTACGTAGATATTCATATCTGTCTGTCTGTCTTTATAGAATGCGTGCGTTGATGAAAATTGACACTATCGAAAAAAGCCAAGCACAAAATTCCTTCGACAGCGGAATGCCGCTACCGCGGCAGAGGAGGGCACACAGGTACCGGATGGGCTGAAAGCGCATCGATGTGATTGATTTCAACGACTCTACTGCCCTTCCTGAGCCCTGTCGGCCGCTGATTCAGAATGTCCTCGCCACGACACAGTAACAGGTCTCTCTTGGAAACGCACGTCTCTTCTGGACTGCGTTGATGATCGCAACGACCGCCTGCGCAAATGCACCGTCCGGATGCAGACCGGCCCTATTTCTTGGGGTTGACGGCAGCAACGCGCGCGCTTTTGCCGGTCAAATTCCGCTGATTGAATGCCGCGGCACAACCGACCGCGTACTCGGTGACCTCCTCCAGGCTGCCGCGGTGAAACCCGGTGATAGAGGAACGGCCGCTCGATAAAACGTAGCGGTACCAATCCGCACCCGCACCGGCCCCCGGCAGATCCGCGCGCTCGACCGACGCCACTTCGTAATGATGGCGGATGAGGATGCTGGGAAGTTCATCGTCGGGTGATTGCGCAGCGACAGCCACGCGGTGCGGCGTGCTGTCCGTCGCGTCGGCATCAGGGCACACATTGATCACGACACCCATGAACACACTCCCGTGGAGGCCCGCGACGGCGCGCTCCGCGGCCTCGTGGGCGATATCGACATAGCGGACAGCACGCGCCTCGCTGCCCGGCTTCGCCGGACCGGGATGCACCCGATGGGTATCCCCGTAGGGCGCCAGCAGGGCGCGAACGTCGTCATCGCCGACCCCGAGCGGGAGGTTGCTGATGCGTAGGGTCGAGAGCGAGTGCCCGGTATGGGCGGATTTCGAGTCCATGACGGCACGCCTGTTGCGATACAAAGGGCGCCGCCACGGATGGACGCGGCGGAGCAGTGATTGGTCGGCAGGTCCGATTGCGCTTGAATCCGGTCGATCACCAGCGCCCGGCGAGCGCGGCGGGCTTGGATAGGACGGCGCAAGCCGGCGTTGCCTTTGCTAAACAGCATAGACATTGGGGCGATCCGTCCTGAGTCAAGCGGTCGGAGCAGGCCATTGAGTGGCTGTCGTCTTCCCGGACGAAAAGTACCTGGCGGCGACACCAGGATCGCCCGCCGGGAGCCGGCGGTCCGTCACAACCATCCTTTGCGCTTGAAATAAACGACCGGCAGCGCCGCCGAGACCACCATGATCAGAATCGAGAGCGGATACCCCAGCTGCCACGCCAGCTCGGGCATGTGCGCGAAGTTCATCCCGTAAATACTGGCGATCAGGGTCGGCGGCAGGAAGGCGGCCGCGGCCACTGAGAAGATCTTGATGATCTTGTTCTGCTCGATGTTGATGAAGCCCTGTGCCGCCTGGAGCAGGAAGGTAACCTTCTCGAACAGATAGTTATTGTGGGGCAGCAGGGCGTCGATCTCCGACAGCAGGTACTTGAGCCGCTTGGCGCACGGCTTGGACGCCTGCGCACTGCGCCACACGAACGACAGGTCGCGGCGCGCATCCATCAGACAGAGGCGAACCTTGCCATTGAGGTTCTCGTGTTCCGCCAGACGTTCCAGCGCCTGCCCCAGGTCGGCATCCTTGTCCTCCAGAACCAGATAACTGGTCTCTTCCAGATCGCGATAAAGCGCCTGCAGGGTATCGCCCAAATCCAGCACCGTGGTCTCGAACAGGCCGGCCAGCAGCCCGATAGGCTCTTTCAGCAGCTCGGGCCGCCGGCGCACCCGAATTCGCATGAGACGCAACGCCGGCACATCGCGGTCATGGACAGTCACCAACCGCTCCCGCGTGCAGACCACGTTGACACTGGTGTTCTCCGGACGCCCTTCCACGCGATGCAGGAACAGGGTCGAGAGGTGGATCCCCTGCTCGTCGATGAAAGTCCGCGTGCTGGCCTCGATCTCGTCGGCGTCCTCATCCTCCGGCAACTCATGCTGGACCAGTGAATTGATGAGTTCGTACTCTGCGTCCGTGGGCTCGGCCACATCGATCCAGGCCGCTTCCCGCAGGCACTCCGGGTCCTCGATGACGCGCGTCAGCCCGTCCTGAAATTGATATGCATACAGCACGAAAGAGTCTCCAGCCGTGATCGCTTCAGGCCCCGCGGTCTAAGTACCGGATCGCGGAGCCCGCGACAGGTCGACGGCGACACCCGCGCCTTAAGTCGACATCTTACAGAGTGCGCGGGCGGCGCGTCCGCCTGGTTGGCGTCGACCTCGCCGGCGCGCTCGACTGCCCAGCAATTCCAAATTTGGGCAGCATCACGCAGCCCCTTGGTGGATGCAGCGCGCACGACCGGCGTGCCGGGTCCCTGACACCGAGCGGCGCGCCTTATCCACCCTACAGCGGGGCCGGTTCTGTAGGGTGGATAAGCGCA
>NZ_CAIZIZ010000218.1 GCF_903933125.1 uncultured Lamprocystis sp.
GCAGCATCCTCGTGGGTATCATAAACTCGACAACGACAACGACAACGACAACGACAACGATTGTGTATCACTTGTTCTTGCTCGTTACTGAGATTCTTTACGATGCCGGAAGACCCAGGGCGTCTGCTGCGCCCCGGGCTTGGACCAGATGCCGAGACCGGCCTTGCGTGCCTTGCGTTGCGCCCGCGTGAAAGCCGGGTCCGAGCAATAGTGTTCGTAGACCGCCGCGTGACCACCGACGACCTGCTCCAGGTTCAGGAAGCGGCGGCTGGGTTCGGTCGTGTAGACCTCCCCGAGGGTTCGTCCGAACTGGTCGATTTCGATGGTCTTGAGTTCCACCTTTCTGGGTGTAATCTTACGCAGATGGTGACGGGACTGCTTGCCCCAGGGGATTTGCTCATATTCCGGGGCATCAATGCAGTGCAGCCGGACCTCGACTGACTTGCCCTTGCAGGTTAAACGCATGGAGTCGCCGTCGAGCACCTGGTCCAGGGTGCAGATCCGGCTGGACGGCGGTGTCGGCCAGTCGCTGGCCTGGGGCAGCCGCGGGGGCAGGGCACAGACGCTGCCGAGGATGAAGGCGGTGGTCAGGCGGCACAGTGGGTTCAGGCTGAGGCTCCTTGCCGCGTTTCGCGGTGGTCGAAGAACGGCGCGGCGGCATTTGCTCCACGCGGATTTTTTTAAGTACCACGATGGCGGTCCCCGCACGCGACCACCTGCCGCTGCTCGCTGGACTTGGTAACGAACGCTGCCACCTGTATGGGCATTCGACCGGCGACATCAGCGTCGGCCATCAGTCGAACGGGTATAGTCGAGGGACAATGGTGATCGCGAAGGCCCAAACCAACAGCACGAGCGGCAGCCCGACAACGCTTACGCTGGGAGCGATTGGCGCCACTTGCGGTAGATGGCCCCGGAACTTTGCGAGAGCCCAATCCATGCACGTGCATCAGAAGATCCGCCCCAGTCTCTACGAACAGCTGGAAGCCCTGCCGGAAGGACTAACCGGGGAAATCCACAACGGTCAGATCTACAGGGTTCCCTACTCCTGGCTGCTCGATCCGGTCGCGCACCTTTTGGAAGCCGACGCCTTGGAAGACGGCGTCTGGCGGGAGATCGGCCGCTTCGCCGGCGCTGCGGCGGTCTCGGCGGCACCGTTCGAGGCGGTGACGATCAGGCTTGATGACCTGTGGGCACCGACCGAGTAGCGATCAAGGGAAAATGGCTGAGGGTCAATTTATGAAGCTCACACAGATCGAGATCGAGAACTTCCGATGCTTTGAACGCCTGCGCATTTCACTGGAAGACGACGTCACCGCGGTGATCGGGGTCAACGGCGCCGGCAAGACGGCATTGTTGGACGCCATTGCACTCTCCTGGTTGCCGCTGCTTCAGGACATTGCGCGTCGGCAGCCCAACGCCGCGACCTTGGACTTGCCTACCTTCTACCGGCATTTTGCGGGAACGGCAATGGCGCCGTCGGACATCCGACTCAATGCCCCTGGGCTGGTGGACCGCGACGGCGCAGCAATTCCAAATTTGGGCAGCATCACGCAGCCCCTTGGTGGATGCAGCGCGCACGACCGGCGTGCCGGGTCCCTGACACCGAGCGGCGCGCCTTATCCACCCTACAGCGGGGCCGGTTCTGTAGGGTGGATAAGCGCA
>NZ_CAIZIZ010000219.1 GCF_903933125.1 uncultured Lamprocystis sp.
CGCTTATCCACCCTACAGAACCGGCGCCGCTGTAGGGTGGATAAGGCGCGCCGCTCGGTGTCAGGGACCCGGCACGCCGGTCGTGCGCGCCGCATCCACCAAGGGGGCTGCGCGATGCTGCCCAAATTTGGAATTGCTGGCTTGCGCACGCTCTCCGAGAGGTCCTGGTAGAGATCGCCGAGGAAGCGGGTGTCCCACTCCGGGTCGGTGAAGTCGTGGAGGATCGCACCGGTCTCGGGGTCGAGCCGCTGGAAGAAGTCGATCAGCGCCCGGGCGCCGTCCGCCGAGAGCGGCAGTTGCCGGAGCGGATTGTGGGCGCGGTCGAGCAGTTCGGCCATCGCCGGCAGCAACTCAAGCTCCTCGAAGACGGCCAGCAGATAGTCACGCTCGGCATGGGTGGGATGGGCGTTGAAATAGACGGTCAGGCGGTCCTTGGCCTGTTGCAGCCCACCCCGACCCGCCCCGGCCGCCGGCCCGGAGAGGAGCGGCGCCTCCAGGAGCCGGTTGTCCTCCAGGAAGCGCACGAAAACGCCGGTCAGCACCCAGGCCGCCGCGGCCTGGGTGATCTGCGCCTCGCGCCAGGCGACAAAATGCTCGGCGGTGCGGTTGGCGGCCTGGGCCTTGGCGTATTCGGCCTTGAGGTGGGCCTCGCGCTCCGGCCGGGTCTGGCTGTAGTCCAGGATATCCCGTTCCAGTTTGGGCAGCAGGGACTGGAGATCGGCGAGGAGGCGTTGGGGGTGGATCATGGGGGTCAGGCCGCGACGTCCACGTACTCGACCTGGCTTTTGGGTGCGGGCGGTGTGATTCCATCTTCCCGCATCCCCTCCAAATGGAAGGCAATGGCTTCCTTGATCTCCTCCGCGACCTCCTCGACCGTGTCCCCGGTGGCAATGCAGCCGGGAAGATCCGGCACGTAGGCGGAAAAATTCCCCCCCGCCTGCTCGATGACGACTGCGTAGCGCATGGCGATCACACCCAACCTGCTTGTTTGAAAATACTGTTCCGGGTTCCGGGCGCGACATCGTCGCCGGGTTTTCCGGGAATGTTGGGGTTCGTTCCTGACACTGGTGGCGAATTCTCCCGACCGCGGAGTCTGGAAAGAACCTATCTCACGCCAAGTCGCCAAGCACGCCAAGAAGAGCGCAATTCTGCGGTGCCCCAGTCACTCCGCGAGTCGCTATCGCCTTGAAGGCCCTTGGCGTCTTGGCGCCTTGGCGTGAGACATTCCGGGTCTGAGCCAAGCCGGTGCGGCGGCTGCACCCGCGTGGGCGCAATTCGCCACCAGTGTCCGTTCCTCACCCCAACCTACCGATCTTGAATTTAGGCTCGATCCATTTCAGCTCGATCATGGTCGCGAAATCGCTCTCAACCGATGGCGATTGTCAGGTGTCCGACCGGCTCGGCCGCGGGCTTAACCTTGATCTCGATGTCATACCCGAGCCGGTTCAGACACGCCATCAGTTTGCGCTCGGACAGATTGGCGAAGTCGCCGCGCAGCATGGCCGAGACCTTCGGTTGCGTGACCCCCATGCGGCGACCGGCCTCTTCCTGCGTGAGGCCGAGCTTGCGCACGGCCCGGGTGATCTCGATCACCAGACCGGACTTGATCTTGAGTTTCTCGGCATCGGGCAGGCCAAGGTCGGCAAAGACGTTGCCGGAACCTGTTTCGACCTCGATGTCTTCAAGGACGCGTTTTTTCATCTCTCATCTCCTTCGCGATCATCTCAGCGACTTTCAACCTAGCCCGTAGGTTGGGGTGAGCCCGTAGGTTGAGGTGAGGAACGAACCCCAACGATCGGCGGCCGGGATGTTGGGGTTCGTTCCTCACCCCAACCTAC
>NZ_CAIZIZ010000220.1 GCF_903933125.1 uncultured Lamprocystis sp.
ACTTGGCCTCATGAGCCAAGGTTTTTTGTTGCTCCACAATCTAACGTAAGGTGATTTCCGCGAAAAATCCAACCCGTAGGAGCCCGCTTGCGGGCGACGGGTGGGGGCACAATGACGCGATTCCGGCAGGTCACGTCGCCCGCAAGCGGGCTCCTACGGGGCTTGATTCTTGATAGCGTCTTATTCGGAAATCGCCTAAAGTCCGACAGGCTGCTAGGTCAACATCACGCCAGCGCAGGGCTTGCAGGTTGCCCACGCGCAACCCGGTGTGAAAGGCGGTCAGGATCAGGGCCGGCAGCCGCCCCCAACGGGTATCCAGGACACGCGCGACCTTCAGCAGCCGTTCGACTTCTTCGGGGCGTAGGTAGCGGTTGGGGTCCAAAGGCTCCGGGGCCTTCTCGATCCCACGGGTCGTCGGTACATGGGCGCGCGGCAGCAGCCGCAAGCGACGCGCGTACTTGAAGATGCTCTGGAGTTGGAAGACATAGCGGTTGCAGGTGGACCCGGCCAGCGGAACACCCGCGGCGGCGGTGTCGTGACCGCGACGGGGGACCAACCGACCGCGTTCGGCCAGTCGCACCAGGGCGGCGTCAACGTCCTCGGGAGTGATCGCGGACAGTTCTCGGCTTCCCAGGCACTCAACCCAGAAAGCGAGCCGACCGAGCGTTGCCCGGTCATGTTCGCGCGATGCCACGAAGGCATCCACGACGGCGGAGAGGGTAGCCATTGCGATTCCTCGGCAGTGCAAAACGATCAGAACCCTTTCGCAAGGGTTGCATGGTCGCCGTGGGGGCGCGCTACCTGAGAAAAATCAATGCTTTACAAGAAAATTGGAGCGGGAAACGAGACTCGAACTCGCGACCCCAACCTTGGCAAGGTTGTGCTCTACCACTGAGCTATTCCCGCTTTAGAGCCCGTTATTTTACGAATTAACTTGAGCCTGTCAAGCCCGATGCGCGATTTTTTTTGTTCTCCTCGGGTCCGTGGGTGACCTGACCGGACAGACTCGGCCAGGCGGCGCGCAGGTAGAGGACCATGGACCAGAGGGTCAGCACCGCCGCGACATAAAGCAGGACCAGCCCGAGGCCGTAGGCCAGCGGACCGACGATGGAGTCATGCAGCAACAGCAGACAGATGGAGACCATCTGGGCGATGGTCTTGAACTTGCCGACCGCCGAGACCGCGACCTTGGCACGGGCGCCGATTTCGGCCATCCACTCGCGCAGGGCCGAGACGGTGATTTCACGGCCGATGATGACGATGGCCGGCAGGGCGAGCAGCGACCGCGGGTCCGCCTGGACGAGCAGGACCAGGGCCACCGCGACCATCAGCTTATCGGCGACCGGATCGAGAAAGGCCCCGAGCGGCGAGGTCTGACCCAGACGCCGCGCCAGGTAGCCGTCGAGCCAGTCCGTGAGCGCCGCCGCGCCGAAGGTCAGGGTCGCCGCGTAGGGCGCCCAGGGCGTGTCGATATAAAACACGGCGACAAACACCGGGATCAGGATGATCCGCAGCAAGGTCAGCAGGTTAGGAGTATTCCACATTCGCAGTCGCACTCAGGGTCCGGGAGTGTCCAGGTGAAAGGCGTCATGGATGCGCGCCGCCAGTTCGCGGCTGATGCCGGCGACCCGCGCGATGTCCTCGACCCCCGCTCGCGCCAGGCCGCGCAGACCCCCGAAGGCCCGGAGCAGTTGTTGCCGACGCTTGGGGCCAACCCCGGCGATCTCTTCCAGAACCGAGGCGGTCCGGACCTTGGCCCGCTGTTGGCGGTGGCCGGTGATCGCGAACCGGTGGGCCTCGTCGCGAATCTGCTGCACCAGGTGCATGGCCGGTGAGTCTGCCGGGAGTATAACGGGCGTCCCCTGCCCCAACAACCAAAGCTGTTCGGTACCGGGACGCCGGTCCGGTCCTTTCGACACACCGACCAGCAGGATGGCACCCAGCCCCAGTTCCTCCACGGCCTGCGCCGCCGCGCCCAGTTGGCCCCGCCCACCGTCGATGAACACCAAATCCGGCACCGGATACTCACCGTCCCTGACCCGCGTGTAACGCCGGGTCAGCGCCTGGGACATGGCACCATAGTCGTCGCCGGGAACGATGCCCGCGATGTTGAACCGCCGGTAGTCGGACGTGCGTGGACCGGTCTCATCGAACACCACGCAGGAGGCGACGGTGCGCTCCCCCATGGTGTGGCTGATGTCGAAACACTCCATGCGCCGCGGCAGTTCCGGCAGGTCCAAAGCCTCGCGCAGGGCGGTGAGACGCCGGGCATAGCCGGCCTGACTGCCGAGCCGGGACTTGAGCGCCACCTGCGCATTGCCTCGCGCCATCTCCAGCCAGCGGGCGCGCTCCGCCCGCACCCGTGACTTGATCTGAACCCGGTGTCCGGCCTGCTCAGCCAGGGCCGACTCCAGCAGTTCCAAATCGTCGGGCTCGGCCGAACAGACCAGTTCGGCCGGAATCTGCTTGTCCGCGTAAAACTGGGTGAGGAAGCCGGCGATCAGGGTGCCCTCCTCGGTCTCTTCCGGCGCCAGGGGAAAGAACGCCTTGTTGCCCAGATTGCGTCCGCCGCGGATGAAAAAGACCTGGACGCAGTGGACGCCGCCCTCCTGGGCCGTCGCGATGATATCCAGGTCGCCGCCCTCCCCGCTCACATACTGGCGCTCCTGAATCCGCTGCAGGGTCGCGATCTGGTCGCGCAGCACCGCGGCCCGCTCGAAGGCCAGCTCAGCGGCGGCCTGCTCCATCGCGGTGGCCAGTTCGCCGATGACCTCCTGGGTGCGTCCGTCCAGGAACTTGATGGTATAGGCGACATCCTCCGCGTAGACCGCTTCGCTCACCAATCCGACACAGGGTCCGGTGCAGCGCTTGATCTGATACTGCAGGCAGGGCCGCGAACGGGTGCGATAGAAGCTGTCCTCGCACTGGCGGACGGGAAACAGCCGCTGCAGGAGTTGCAGGGTCTCGCGCACGGCCGAGGCGCTGGGATAGGGTCCGAAGAAGCGCCCGGGCCCCTTGCGCGAGCCGCGGTAGAAGGCGAGGCGCGGAAAGGGGTCCTGGGTGCTCAGGTGAATGTAGGGATAGCTCTTGTCATCACGCAGCAGGACGTTGAAGCGCGGCTTCAGCGACTTGATGAGGTTGCTCTCCAGGAGCAGGGCCTCGCCCTCGGTGCGGGTGACGGTGACCTCAATGTCCGCGATCTGGCCGACCATAACCACCAGACGCTGGTTCAGCGCCCGGCTGAAATAGCTGCCGACCCGGCGCTTGAGGTTCTTGGCCTTGCCGACGTAGAGGACGGTGCCGGCCGCGTCCAGCATCCGATAGACACCTGGGCTCTGGGGGATTTGCGCCAGCCGTTCACGCGCGGCCACGGGCGCCGGCGCGCCGGCCGATTCCGGCGCCTCATTCACATCAGCCGCCATCACCCGCTGCAGCACCGCCCGGCTGGTCGCTGATCAGGCCATAGCGGAAGGCCAGCCGGGTCAGGTCGACATCGGTATGCACGCCCAGCTTCTCGTAGATACGCTGCCGATAGGTGCTGACCGTCTTGGGGCTCAGCGAGAGGGTGTCGGAGATGTCCTGCGTGCGTCGACCGTCCAGGATCATCAATGTGACCTGAAACTCCCGCGAGGATAGCTCGGTGAAGGGGCTGGCCGCCCCGCCCTGCCAATCCGCCAACATGCGCGCCTGCGCCACCGTGGAGTCGATATACGGACGGCCGCTTGCCACCAACCGCACCGCCTTCACCAACTCATCGGCCGGACAACCCTTGGTGAGATAGCCCATGGCCCCGGCCTCGCGCAGTTGGCTCGGAAAGGGGTCATCACCGAGCACGGTCAGGGCGATCACCCGACAGCTCGGCAGCAGCCGCAAGAGCCGACGGGTGGCCTCGATCCCGCCCATCCCGTGCGGCATCTGCAAGTCCATGAGACAAATATCCGGCAGCAGTTGCTTGGCCTGCTTGAGCGCCTCCTCGCCGCTTGCGGCCTCGCCGACCACTTCAATCTGGTCCTGCTCTTTGAGGATCAGCCGCAGGCCCGCACGAAACAGTGCGTGGTCATCGACGATGAGTACCTTGATCATGGTCGGGTCTCTCGGAGGACGATTTCGGCGGTGAGCATCGGCAAAAGCGCGACCCTCATGGTACAAAACGGATGCCGCGGGCTAAACCCAGCAATACCGGGGATATCGCGACCTCAGTCAACCCAGGCCCGCGCGTTACGGAAGAGCCGCAGCCAGGGGCCGTCCTGCCCCCAGTCGTCCGGCCGCCAGGAATGCTGAACCGTACGGAAGACCCGTTCCGGGTGGGGCATCATAATCGTCACCCGGCCGTCCGCACTAGTGAGGCCGGCAACCCCCTCGGGTGAACCGTTGGGGTTGGCCGGATAGGTCGCGGCGACCGCACCGTCATTCTCCACATAACGCACCACCACGCTGGAGCGGGCCGCCGCCAAGTGCGCGGCATCGCGAAATTCAGCCCGGCCCTCCCCATGCGCGACGACGATAGGTATCCGTGAGCCCGCCATGCCGGCCAACAACACCGAGCGGGAGGCCGGCACCTCGACCAGCAGGGTGCGCGCCTCGAACTGCGCGGAGCGATTGCGCACGAACCGCGGCCAATGGCCGGTCCCAGGGATCAGCTCGTGGAGATTGGAGAGCATCTGACACCCGTTGCATACGCCCAGGGCGAAGGTATCGGACCGCTCGAAAAATGCCTGGAACTGATCCCGTGCCCGCGCACTGAAGAGGATGGTCTTGGCCCAGCCCTCGCCGGCCCCGAGGACATCGCCATAGGAGAAGCCGCCACAGGCGGCCAGGCCGCGGAAACCGGCCAGGTCGACCCGCCCGGCCATGATGTCGGACAGGTGCACGTCCACGCACGCGAAGCCGGCGGCATGGAAGGCCGCGGCCATCTCCAGTTGGCCGTTGACGCCCTGATCGCGCAGGATGGCGATCGTCGGCCGCGCCCCACGCTCCAGGTAGGTGAAGGCGATGTCGTCCTCCGGATCGAAGGTCAGGATGGCGTTGAGACCCGGGTCCGGGGCCGCAATCCGCGCCTGCGCCTCGGCGACGCACGCCGGGTTATCGCGCAATGCCTGCAGCCGCAGACTGGTTTGCGACCAGCGCGCCTGGAGGCTCGCCCGCGTCGCGCGGTAGACCTCGGCCTGACGCCGGTGGATGCGGATCGCGTCGCCCTCGTCGAGGGTGCCGATGACCAGACTGTCGTCCCCCAGACCATGCTGGGAGAGGATCAGCAAGGCCTCATCGGTATCGGCGTGGCAGACCTGAATCACGGCCCCCAGTTCCTCGCTGAACAGGGCCGCCAGGGTATCCGGCCCGACCGGTCCCAGGTCCAGCTCAAACCCGCAGCGGCCGGCGAAGGCCATCTCACAGAGCGTGACGAAGAGTCCGCCGTCGGAGCGGTCGTGATAGGCGAGGATCAGACCCTCGGCACGCAACTCGGCAATCGCCTCGAAGAAGTGCCGTAACAGGTCCGGGTCATCGAGATCCGGTACGCCATCGCCGGCCGGATCGCCAAGCTGCGTATAGACCTGCGCCAACGCGGAGCCGCCCAGCCGATTCCGGCCCTGACCCAGATCGATGAGAATCAGGTCGGTGTCGCCCTGATCGGTACGCAACTGCGGGGTCAGCACGGCCCGCACATCGGTCACCGGGGCGAAGGCCGAGCAGATCAACGACAGGGGCGCCGTCATCGACCGCGCCGCCCCATCAGGCCCGGACCAGACCGTCTTCATGCTCATGGAATCCTTGCCCACCGGGATGCTGATCCCGAGTGCCGGGCAGAGTTCCAGGCCGACGGCACGCACCGTCTCGTAGAGTCGGGCGTCCTCCCCCGGGTGACCGGCGGCGGCCATCCAATTGGCGGACAGCTTGATATCGCCAAGCCGCGCAATGGGCGCCGCGACGATATTGGTGACGGCCTCCGCCACCGCCATGCGCCCGGACGCCGCGGCATCCAGCAAGGCCAGCGGCGCGCGCTCGCCCAGCGCCATGGCTTCGCCGGTGAAGCCCCGGTAATCACTGGCGGTGACCGCGCAGTCGGCGACCGGGACCTGCCAGGGTCCGACCATCTGATCGCGCGCCACCAGGCCGGTGATGCTGCGATCTCCGATGGTGATCAGAAAGGTCTTGTCCGCCACCGCGGGCAGCGCGAGCACCCGGCTGATCGCCTCGTCCAGGGAGATGGCGGCGAGCGCAAGCGGGGTGCGCGGCGGCGTCACCCGTTCCACCTGACGATGCATCCGCGGCGGCTTGCCGAACAGCAGTTGCATGGGCAGGTCGATGGGAGCATCACCGAAATGCGCGTCAGTCAAGCTGAGATGGTCGCTCGCCAGCGCCTCACCGACCACCGCGTAGGGACACCGTTCGCGTTCACAGATGGCCTTGAAGGTCTCCAACTGCTCGGCGGCAATCGCCAGGCAATAGCGCTCCTGGGCCTCGTTGCTCCAAATCTGCATCGGCGTCATGCCCGGCTCGGCATTGGGCACCAGCCGCAGCTCGAAGCGGCCACCGCGCCCGGCGTCGTGCACCAACTCCGGCAAGGCGTTGGACAGCCCCCCGGCGCCCACGTCGTGGATGAACAGGATGGGGTTGTCCTCGCCGCGGGCCCAGCAGCGGTCAATGACCTCCTGACACCGGCGCTCCATCTCCGGGTTGGCGCGCTGCACCGAGGCGAAATCCAGATCCGCGGCCGAGGTGCCCGAACTCATGCTGGACGCCGCTCCGCCGCCCAGGCCAATCAGCATCGCCGGTCCGCCGAGCACCACCACGGGCGTCCCCGCCGGCACCGGCCGCTTGGCGATGTGCTCGGCGCGAATGTTGCCGATACCGCCCGCCAGCATGATCGGTTTGTGGTAACCACGCGGCTCCGGCGCACCGTCCGGCCCCGGCACCGACTGCTCATAGGTCCGGAAATAACCGGCCAGATTGGGCCGTCCGAACTCGTTGTTGAAGGCGGCGGCACCGATGGGTCCGTCGAGCATGATCTCCAGCGCCGAGCAGATCCGCTCGGGCCGCCCGTGATCCTGCTCCCAGGGCTGTTCGAAGCCCGGGATGCGCAGATTGGAGACCGAAAACCCGCACAGACCGGCCTTGGGCCGGGCGCCAACCCCGGTGGCACCCTCATCGCGAATCTCACCGCCCGAACCGGTGGCCGCCCCCGGGTCCGGGGCGATCGCGGTCGGGTGATTGTGCGTCTCCACCTTCATGAGGATATGGATGGGTTCCTCGTGCTCCCCATAGACCCCGGTCTGCGGGTCCGGCAGGAACCGCCGCCCATCCCACCCCTCCATCACCGCGGCATTGTCGCGGTACGCGGAGAGTACGCCGTCAGGTGCCGACTCGGTGGTGTGGCGGATCATCTGGAACAGCGAGTGTGACTGAGGCAATCCGTCGATGGTCCAGTCCGCGTTGAAAATCTTGTGGCGGCAGTGCTCCGAGTTCGCCTGGGCGAACATCATCAGCTCCACATCGGTCGGATCCCGTCCGAGCGCCAAAAAGCTCGCCGTCAGATAGTCGATCTCGTCGTCGGACAAGGCCAAGCCGAGTTCGCCGTTGGCGCGCACCAGGGCGGCGCGTCCGCCGGCGCGCAGCCCCACCCGCGTGAGGGGGCGCGGCGCCGTGTGCGCGAACAGGCGCTGCGCATCCGCCGGATTGTCCAGAACCGTCTGGGTCATGCGATCGTGCAGCACGGCCGCCGCCCGCGCGCGGTCCGCCGCCGCCATGTCCGGCGCATCGAAGTCCAGGTAAAAGGCGGTCCCCCGCTCCAGCCGACGCACCGCCGCGAGCCCGCAATTAGCCGCGATATCCGTCGCCTTGGACGACCAGGGCGAGATGGTCCCCGGCCTGGGTACCACCAGGATCAACTGTCCGACCGGTGCCTGGCCCGGCAGACTCGGGCCGTAGCTCAACAAACGCTCCAGGACCACGCGTTCAGCGGGATCCAGTGGCCGGTCCAGATCGGCGAAGTGCACGAACTCGGCATACAAGGTCACGGGTCTGCCAAGCACCGCGGCGATCCGCCCCGCGAGCTGACTGAGTCGTGAATCAGGGAGCGCAGGGGCTCCGCGCAGGACGAGCATGGTGGGCTCCCAATCGATGAGCGGGATCAGAGGATGGCAGAGTCGCGATGATAACCGAAGCAGCCGGGCGCGCGATGCACCACGGCGCGCGGCCAGCAGTTCCAAATTTGGGTGGCCGCCGCCAACAGCGTGCCGGCCGCGAGGCTGATGGTGGATGCGCTGCGCTTATCCACCCTACAAAACCGGCTCCGCTGTAGGGTGGATAAGGCGCGCCGCATCCACCAGGGATCGCGCGATGCCGCCCAAATTGGGAATTGCTGGCGCGCGGCCGGGCATCGGACTGACGTACCCTGAGGTACCCTGGTGTGGCCAACAACCCCGATTCAGACGGTCAAGACGGGTTTGCGACGTGCACGCAGCGCATAGCCGGCCAGAGAGTCGGTGTAGGCTTGGGCCGGCTCCAGCACCCAACCGTTGTACGGCTGCGCATCCCCTGGACGCGCATGGCGCGGCGGGGTGTCTGCACTCAGCGTGAGCCGCAGCAGCGCGGACTCCCCCACGACGCGAACATCGGGCCGCACCTGGGAGTCGAACGCCCATCCGTGCAGCCTGGGACCAATCTCCTCGAAAATCAGCGCGGCGTGGACATATTCAGCCAGTGCACCGATCAGCAGCAGCCGCTTGTAATCAACCTCCGGATGGCAACCGCCGCGCCCGGGCAGCGTGGTGCCGGTCAATTCGCCGCGGCCGTCGAGATAGACGAACAGGTCATGCAGGGACTTCCAGGTCCCGGGGGGCGCCGGCTCATCAAAGCGGACAGCAGACTCCACCGCACTCCCCAACCCCTTGATGAGTTGCCGCAGCACCCACTCCCGATAGACCCCAAAACTCGCATGGCCGGCATAACGGGGCTGCCCCAGGTCCACCAGAAGGCGCTGGAGATTGCCGCACCAGGAACAGAGCACGCGCTGTTCCGGGGTGAACACACCCGCGTCACGGGGCCGCCCGGCACAGAAACCGGAACGGGGACGAACGGATTGGATCGCATCGACCTCATCCTTCAGGTCGCGAAGCATGGCGAGGCGCAACTCCGGCGCGATGACCTGATCACGAATCTGGTAGAGCGCGAGCAAGGCGGGGGGCGGTACGACGCGCGCTTCGCGTGGGTGCGGCCGTTCGAGCGCGGTCGTCATGGCTCACCCCCGGGTGCAACCTGTACCGCGACGGCGCAGCAGTTCCAAATTTGGGTGGCCGCCGCCAACAGCGTGTCGGCAGCGAGGCCAATGGTGGATGCGCTGCGCTTATCCACCCTACAGAACCGGCCCCGCTGTAGGGTGGATAAGGCGCGCCGCTCGGTGTCAGGGACC
>NZ_CAIZIZ010000221.1 GCF_903933125.1 uncultured Lamprocystis sp.
GGCCGGGGATGTTGGGGTTCCTTCGTCACCCCAACCTACCGGAATCCAGCAGGTTTGGGCGCCAGTTGGAAATGATGTTGCCTCGTGCACGCCCCAAGTCACCGTATAAAACCCTCTCTATGTCATTGTCTTAAATTATGAAATTCTATGGATGCTCCAGGGTACGTCGCCCCGTTACCTGTAGGTTGCCATGAAAGTCGGACGGGGCCGGAGTCCGTAGGTTGGGGTGAGGAACGAACCCCAACGATCGGCGGCCGGGATGTTGTGGTTCCTTCGTCACCCTAACCGACGATGTTCACCGAAATCACCATCCGGCACCTCGGTGCATCCCCAGTCTTCCGATAACCACCCCTTGCGTACATGGGCGTGGAAGGACGAATAGGGCCACTCGCGAACTGCTTGCACATAGCCATGCTTCACCGGATTGAAATGCGTGTAATCGATATGTCGTTCAAGGTCGCGGTCATCCCTGATCACATGCTCCCAATACCGCCGTTGCCAGATTCCCCGCTCTCCTTTCAATAAACGACTGTCGCGGATGTACTCGTCTTTAACGACACAGCGGGAAAACCCCGCCTTGATCAGCGTCCAGCGCATTGCATAATCCGCGTCACCGGGCGGCAGCGTCCAGACCGCGTGGAGATGCTCCGGAAGCACGCACCAAGCCAGGATTTCGAACGGATGGGCTTGGCGCACGCGCCGCACCACCTCGCGCAAGTCCGCCACCTGCTCCACCAGCAGGCGCCGTGACCGATCGGCGAGATTGACCGTAAAGAAATAGGTCGCGCCTGCGATCATCATCCGTCGGTATTGCATTCTTCTTCACGCCTCCGATGGTCCATTCATAACCCGTTCATGTCGGTTGGGGTGAGGAACGAACCCCAACATAGCCGCCTACCGATGGTTGGTGTTGGGGTTCCTTCATCACCCCAACCTACGGTCCTGCTGGTGGAGATCGGCGACGACATGACCGCCTTCGGCAGCGCCGGGTGCCTGGCTAAATGGGCCGGCATCTGTCCGGGCAACGATCAATCCGTCGGCAAGCGCAGAAACGCGAAGACCCCCAAGGGCAACCGCTATGTGCGCGCGCTGCTGTGCGAAATCGCCTGGTCCGCCGCCCGCACCGCCAGCCAATTCAAGAGCCGCTACCAAGGCTTGGTCATTCGTCGGGGAGCCTAGCGGGCAATCGTCGCGATTGCCCACAAGCTGATGAAAATCGTCTATGTGTTGCTGGCGCGCCGCGTGCCTTATCGCGATGATACGGTCGACTACGAAGCATTGGCGGTGGAACGCAAGGCACCGCGCTGGATCAGGCAACTGAAAAAATTCGGCCATCTGCCGCAAACCGCCTGATCCGCTTCGGTTGACCGATGCTGCAAACCGTCGCGACGGCGGCGGCAGGATTCTTTTGCGCGCAACGGACTGGGCTTTCATGGCAACCTACGGCCCTACGGCCCTGGGGTCCGTCACGATGTCAAGGGACTTTCGGGGTACGTGCCTTATCATGCCAGATACTCGTGCTGCAAGTGCTCAGGCAGCCGGTCGGCGGGGTAGCGCCGGTGATGAATCGCCCCCAGGTGCCACCACCAATCGTCAAGGGGCTGGGTCGGATCATCAGTCAGCAGATACTCTGCGAGCGTGTCGGTCGCCTCCACCACCAGCGCGTTGATCACGTCCGCATCCAGCCGGGCCACCGCGGCGCGGCCTGCTGCATCCAGCGTCATGTTAGCGACGGCCGCTCGGGCGTTGCGCAGCATCGCCTCCTCACCCGCCGGCAGGGCAAAACGGATTTCTCGCAGGTAGGTCCCTAGGGCATCAGCTCGGTTAATGTCCACACCGCGGCTCCAAGTCGCAGCAAATCTGCCTGAGTATAAGCATAGACGCTGGTGCGCATACCATCAGCCCGAAGATAGGCATGGCTTCTTATCTCTCTTTTCTTCTTCGTGTCTCTGTGTCTTTGTGAGAGCATTTTCTTTTTCGGTGAGAGCGCGTCGGTTGGGGTGAGCGAGAGCGAACCCCAACGCTCCCCTCGGTGGCGAAATGCCCGAAGAGTCCCGTAACCCCTTGAAAGAATGTTCAGGAGACGCTGTGCTTCAATGGGTTAGCGAATTCGCCACCAGTGTCAGGAACGAACTCCAACCGCCCCGGCCGCCAATCGTTGGGGTTCCTTCGTCACCCCAACCTACGGCACTACGGCACTGCTGTGGGAGATCAGGGCCGCGATCAAGGGCGAGGTCTGGACCCTGGTGGTCGAGGTCCGGCGCAAGCAGGGGTTGGTGGTCCCGTATACGCTTTATGTGCGGTGGGGCCGCACTGCCTGATCCTTTGCGTAGCCCAAGCATAACGTCCGAAACGGCGTGCGGTTGGCCATAGTATAGAACAGCAGCGCGGAGGCCTGAAGGACGATTCGCCCAACTATCATCTATTAACCAGACGCGGCGCCGCCTGGTTCGGGTCCGGGGTTCCTTGGCCGCGCGCGCCGCACTCAGCGTGTAGGTTGGGGTGAGCGAGAGCGAACCCCAACGCTCCCCCTGGTGGCGAAATGCCCGAAGAGTCCCGTAACCCCTTGAAAGCATTTTCAGGAGACGCTGGGCTTCAATGGGTTAGTGAATTCGCCACCAGTGTCAGGAACGAACCCCAACATCCCCGCCGCCGATCGTTGGGGTTCGTTCCTCACCCCAACCTACCGGGCTCGTGGGCGACCTCGACGGTCGGCTCGCCGCCACGCCCGCGGTCGCAGACCAGCAGGCGCACGGCGTCCTGCGGGCGATCGGCATCGCGGGCGAAACAGTCGATCAGCCGGCGTTCCGCGCTGTCGGCCGGCCATTGGGCGAGCGGTGCCCGGCGGCGGGTGGCGGCGCCGGTCTCGGGGTCGATGTGGACCAGGTGGGCGAAGACATGGGGCAGGGCGGCCGGACCCTCGTCACCCAGCAGGGCGAGTCCGCGCTCGGCGCGCGTGCTCAGCACGCCCGCGAGGCCGCCGACCACCTCGCGATAGCAGGCCAGTTGCAGGGTCCGGTCGTCGCCGGCGGCGAGACCGATGTCCTGCAAGGCGGCGGCGAGCAGGGCCAGGCCGCCGGGTTCGCGGTCGGCCTCCTGCACCAGTTGCGCGGTGAGTTGGGGTTCGACCGCCAGGCCGACGGCCTGGGCCGGACCCTCGATCATGCGCGCCAGGGCGAGCGGTCCGGGCGCGCAGCCGCCGCGCCACCTCGGCGGGGCGCAGGCGGCCGTCGCGCCAGTGATCGCGGACGCTGTTGACCAGGGTGAAGAAAGGGTCGCCGTCGAGGGTCGGGGTCATGGCGCTGATCACCCAGTTGCGGCACCCGGCGATGGGCTCGGGTGTCGGGTGCTGGGGGTCCGGCGGTTCCGCCAGGGCGCGCCACAGGCCGGCTTTGACCAGCGACGATTTGCCGGAGCCGGAGGCGCCGCTGACGATGAGGAAGCGCCCGGTTGCGGGGGTGCGCAGCCGTTCCAGCAGATCCAGGGTCTCGGGCTCGCGGCCGAACAGCAGCCGGGCGAGTTCGGGGTGCCGGCCCCAGTCATAGGCCATGAGACCGGGATAGGGCGAGCCGGCCAGGGCGACGCGGGGCGGCGGGTCGCAGCCGAAGAAGCGGGCGAGTACGGCGCTGCGCTCGGCGGTGTCGCGGTTGCCATCTTCCCGGCGGGTGCGGATTTCGCGGATCAGGGCGCAGACCGGGGGTTCGGCGGCGGGCTCGGGCAGGGCGCGGTAGTCCTGTGCGCGCAGCCGGTTTACCAGCTCGCCGGCGACGGTGAGCGGCTTGCCGCCGAACTGAAAATCAGTGAGGGCCGGATGGCCGTGCAGGACCAGTTCCAGAAAGGCCCGTCGGTCGCGTTCCTCCTGCCACAGCGGCAGGCCGGCGAGCAGGTCGCGCAGGGTCTCGGCGATCGGCAGGTCGCGTTGGGCGTGGGCGGGCATCCGCGTCGGCTCCTTGCAGGTTCGGGGGATGGTTTTCCGGCGGCGGGGCCGTTGTCAAGTCGTTGTCCAGTGTGATGCGGTTCGTGCCTGACACTGGTGGAGAATTCGCTAACCCATTGAAGCACATCGTCTCATGAACATGCTTTCAATGGGTTATGGAGTTCTTCTGACATTTCGCCACCAGGGGGAGCGTTGGGGTTCGTTCTCGCTCACGGCAACCTACGGGCTCTCGCCTAAAAGAAGATGCTCTCACAAAGACACAAAGACACGAAGAAGAAAAGAGAGATAAGAAGCCATGAAAGGCTTCTCTATCTTTGTGTCTTTGTGTCTTTGTGAGAGGATTTCTTCTCTTCCTTCCGTGTCTTCGTGAAAAACCCTTGATCGGGCTCCCAGGTTCAAGCGCGTAGGATGCGGTGAGTACTCGGACACTGGTGGAGAAATGCCAGGAGAGCCCAGTAACTCCTCGCCGCGCTCGACGGCGGCGATCAGACTAGACAAGCGGTTCTTGGCTTCCAACATATTGACTTGCATAAGGTCACTCCGCGGGCTGATGCTTTGCCAAGCTTAGCCAATGAGGCTTCTCCGAGAGCACGGCCGGATCGATTTCGGCCAAGGCCCAGATCCAGCCGTTAAAGTCCGTATTGGTACGATGGGTCTCAATCCGTCCCGGGGGAGGGACGGTCCCGCCATCGTCCAAGACCGTTTCGATCCACAGGGTGATCGCCTCGCTGGCGTTGGTCAAGGCGTCGTCCAGCGTGTCGCCAGCCGAAAAACAGCCGGGTAGGTCCGGGACCACCACGCCAAAGGCATTGCGGTCATCGCCCGCTTCGATCGCGATTGGATATCTCATAGCGGGGTTAGCTCGTTTTCAGACCGGCCTGCGTCTCGACCTCAAACCCGACCACGCTGCGGCTGTCCCGACTGAACTCGACCCCGATCAGGTGAATCGGTTGGCCGGCGGCGCGGTATTTGTCCGCATAGCCGCGGTCTTTGATCTGCTGGAGTGCCCGGCCGTCGGGGGTCAGTTCGACCACTTTGAATTCGAAGAGATAGATGTGCCCGTTGAAGCGCAGGGCCATATCGAGTCGGCCGTGGTTGCTGCTGTCTTCCGGCGTGAGGTCCAGACCCAGGGCGGCGAAATAGGTGTAGAAGACGCTGGCGTAGTAGCCCTCGTAATGCGCGATCCGGTTGTTGCGGTACCAGTCGCCGGGGATGCCGGCGAAGAAGGCGCTGAACAGGGCCTGCAGGGCCGGGAAGTCGTTGATCAGCAGCAGTTGATGCAGCGACTTGCGGTGGCGGACCGACGCTTGTGCATCGGGCACCCAGGCGCGAAGCAGGCTGGCGTTAAGGCTTTGGTAAACTTCCCGATTGGGGTAGCGCAGCCGGTAATAGTAGTTGCCGCTGATCTCCTCCTCGCTTTCGATGGTCAGATAGCCGGCCTGGAACATCAATGCGACGGTGGGGATGTTGCCCACGTCGAAGGTCGCGAGGATGTCGGCGTCGGTCTCCAGCCGCCCCAGGTCGGGCAGCCAGCTTTCGCGCTCGGTGAGCAGATCGACGAGGAAGGTCGGGGTGCCGGTTTCAAACCACCAGGGGCGGAATTTGCGCTCCGTAAAGAGCAGCAAGAGGTCAAACGGGTTGTAGACGGCTTCGCCGGTCCAGTTGTACCCGTTGTACCACTCCCGAATCCGCTCGCGGTCCAGTCCGTCCAGTTCGGCGGCGAACACCTGGTCCAGGTCCGCCTCGGTGTAGCCGCAGATCGCCGAGTGCGCCGCCGACACCGTGATGTCGCGCAGGTTGTTCAGCCCGGAGAACAGGCTGATCTTGCTGAATTTGGACACGCCGGTCAGAAAGACGAAGCGCACATGCGCGTCTTCATCCTTGATGACCGAATACAGATCGCGCAGTCCGTTGCGCAGGTCACGCGCGACTTCCGGCGTGCCGAGATTGTCGAGAATGGGCTTGTCGTACTCGTCGACCAGGATCACCACCCGCTCCCCGGCGGCGGCGTGGGCTTTGCGGATCAGTTCGCCGAAGCAGCCGGAGGTGGTCGGCTGTGCGCAGTGCAGCCCCAGGGCGTCCTGGTTGATCGAGAGCAACTCATGGATCTTCAGCGTCAGCCTGTCCGCGCTGTGGAGCAGGCCGCCGCCGAAGCTCAGGCGGATGACCGGCGCGGGCCGCGACCAATCCCAACGGTCATGGATGAAGAGCCCGCGAAACAGCGGCTCACTGCTGGCGAAGATCTCGGCCAGGGTATCCAGGAACAGCGACTTGCCGAACCGGCGCGGCCGGGAAAGAAAATAATGTGTTCCCTCCTCGATCAGTTTGAGGGCGAAGTCCGTCTTGTCGACGTAGTAATAGTCATCCTCGCGGATTTTGCGGAAGGTCTGGATGCCGATGGGCAGGCGTTTGCGGGTCATGGGGGGCTCGTGGCGGGGTGGGCCGGGGGCGGATGCTGATAGAGCCATCGAACGTGATCACCGGACGTAGGGGCGGGTTTCAAACCCGCTCCTGCACCAAGGGTCTGTCCGGTGATCCAGGCCGGCTGTTCAATGGACACAACGGCCAACAGCGGCCGTTCAGGCGGTATTGGGCAGCCGCTCGATCCTGATGCGCGCCACGCCGCGGTTGTTGCAGTAAAAGATGTCCCTGAGCAAGGGGATGCGCAGGTCAGCGTCGTTGACAAAGAACTCCAGGTTGCCGGTCACGGTCGGCGTGATGTCGGCGCCGCGGCCAATTTTCATCAGACCTCGCCCCGATACGCCCGCGAGCAATGCTAACACCGGCTGGTCCGGGCGGCGAAAGAGCGGCTTGGCAAGCTTCAAGAGCAGTGGCGGCGGGTCGCACAGGCCGTTGGGACAGGCCCGCAAGGTGTCATCAGCCCATCCCGACCAGCGTTCGACCAGGATACGGTACCGCTCGCCGACCTGGACCCGGAGCCCGGTCGGACAACTGAAGTCGCGGGTCATGAATGCCAGACGATGGACGTCGCCGATGTTGAGAAAAAGCGGCGTCTGCAGCTCCTGCTGTCCGGGTTTGAGCCCACGGAAGCACCAGGCGGAGTGGATCTGGCGGCCCAACCAGAGCGGCAGGAAAAAGATCAGGGCGAGCAGGCGGACCAGGGTGGTGCTTGACAGGAAGGCGATCAGCCGCGCCCCCGACGCGGTGCTGATGCGCTCCGCCAGCGCCAGCAGGCGATGCTGCGGGGCAGCGCCGGATGAGTGCGGCCGGTGGTGCGGGGACAGGATGGCCCACCCGGCGTTGGCGAGCTGGTTCTGCCGGGATTTGAGCTGTTGCCGCAGCACGATGAGCAGGGGGACGAGCGTCAGGGGTCCCCACCGGGTCCAGGGTTGGGACAGGAGTCGGTCAAGCCACGCGGGCACCCAACCGGCCGAGGGCGTGATGTGCGGTCCGGCGCCGCCGAGCCAGGCCCAGCTTTCCCGCAGCAGCAGGAGCACCACCGAGCACAAGACCGCGAAATAAACGAGCCGCCGCAGCCAGACGATCGACCCGCACTGTGCCATCGCCCGACCCCAATCGGCCAGTTTCTGGTGCGTCGGGGCGAGGGTTTTGATCAGGGACGAATGTTCGGTGAGGTTGTGCGGCGCGTACTGATCGGTGGCGAGCGCGATGCGCTGCTGCACGCTCGGGTGAATCACCAGCTCGGCTTCGGTATAGCCGGCGCGGATCGCTTCGGTGTCGCGCGGCGCAAAGCGGTAGATGGCGCCCAAACCGCTGCGCGAGTCGTTCAGGCGGCCGTGGGCGTTCGCCGTGCGCCGAATCTGGTCCAGGGCCGCGGGGTGCAGGAGCAGCCCCGGTGCACCATTGGCAGCCGGGCTCTGATCGAAGGCGGTGACCCGCTCGATCATCCAGTCGAGGCTGATCAAGGCCAGTTGCGGTTTGGGGTAGCCGCCGCCGACGTTCGCGTGCACTCCGGCGAACCAGACTTGCTCGATGCGGCCAGGCTGGTCCTCGATGCGCTCATCCCACAAGACGGGATGAAAGGTCTTGCGGGCGTCGTCGAGGGACAGTGCCTGACACCCATGTGCGACCTGCGCGCTCAGAATCCGGTCGCGAAAGCTGTAGCGAATGACCTTGTCAATGGCCTCGCGCAGTTCGTCGAAGGGTACGCCCAGCGCATCCACTGTATCCCAGACGCCGACGAAATGGACCGGCGTCGGTTCCTGACGCGCGAAGGCTTGCCGGAAGTGAACGGGGATCTGGGGGGCGGACTTACCGCGGCGCGCGGCGCAGCAGGCGGCACGCAATAGCCGATCGAGATGCGCTTCGGAGTCGATCTGATTGAGGTCAAGGATGCCGCATTGGGTGATCAGCCCAGTCAGCAGGCGCACGGTGAAGGCGCCGCGACTGAAGCCGAACAGGTAGATGTGGTCACCCGGCTCCCATTGCCTGACCAGAAAGCCGTAGAGATCGCGCACGTTGCGGTTCAGGCCCCAACCGAATGCGCCGCCGACAGCCCGCAGCAGCTTCAGGTCTTGGGAGCCGACACCGTCGTCGTAGCAGCAGACCTGCCAAGGGTTGTCGTGGACCAAGGCCTGATAGAGTCGCCAGATGTTGGTCTCGTAGCCAACTCCGCCGCTTTGGCCGGTACCGTCCGATAACAATACGATGTTCTTCGACATGGCCCTCGTCCGTTGGTGTCACTTCCGGACCAACATTTAAGTACCCGTTTCCGGCTTTGTCAAAGCCGGCCGCTTGGCTGTGCTCAAGCGCCGCGGCCTACCTTGCCGGCGACAACCGTCAGATACGCGACCATCGCGGCCATCTTTGGCATCCCGCGCCGCCCTGGCCGCCGCGTCCTCCGTGGGAGCGGCGTCCCGCCGCGACGGGCCGGGCGCGTCGCCGCAGGTTTAGATGTCACCGCGGTACCGTATCGCGGCGGGACGCCGCTCGCACGGGAGATAGTCATCATCTGGGGTGTCTGATGTTCCTTCCATGGCCGCTACTCAACCCAGGCGCTACCGATGCCGCGGGGGTCGCTGGCGGCTTCCACCCGCGCGTGCGCCCGGTCCCAGAAGATGGCCTGCATGTTGCCGAACGGCCGTTGCAGCGGCTCCAGCCGGTGGCCCTTGGCCGCGAGTGCGGTCTGGTCCGCGGCACTGAGCGCACCCGGCTCGAATTGAATGACGTCCGGCAGGAATTGATGGTGGATGCGCGGCCGGGTGACCCAGTCGGTCACCGGCGCACCCTCGGTGACTGGTCGGGATCGCCGAGATACCGGGCGCGGTCGCGGTAGGCGCGGCGCATCACCTCCACCAGGGCGTGGGTCCGTTCGGCCCCGGTCAGGGCGGCGGCATCCAGGGTGTCGAGTGCCCGTTCGGGGACGAATTGACCCTGATCGTTCAGGTACATCGATCGATGCGCGGCCAGCGGGGCGCGCTCCCGCGCGTCGATCATGCGCGTGCGCGCGTCAGACGCGCGGTGCAGCAGCCAGAAGCCGCCGCCGCCCAGACCGGAGCTGTAGGGCTCGACGACGGCCAGGGCGGCGCCGACGGCGACCGCCGCATCGAAGGCGTTGCCGCCGGCGGCGAGAATGCCGATCGCGGCGCGCGTCGCCGCCGGGTGGGCGGAGGCAACCGCAACGCGAGGCGGTCCGGTCTGCTGGCCCTGTGTCTCATCAGCGGCCGGTGACTGGCCGATGAGACACAGGGCCAGAAAAATACAGAGGGGCGCCGGACGGCACCCCAGTGGGCAGGGCGGCATGACGGGCACCGCCGGGGCGGTGCCGACCCTCAGGCCGCTTTCATGCGGTCGTATTTGGCCTGCAATTCGGCCTCGGTTTCCTCGTGGTTCGGGTCCTTGATGATGCAGTCGACCGGGCAGACCTCGACGCATTGGGAGGTTTCATAGTGGCCGACGCACTCGGTGCAGAGGTCCGGGTCGATCACATAGGTCTCGTCGCCCTGGGAAATGGCGCCGTTGGGACACTCGGGCTCGCATACGTCGCAGTTAATGCATTCGTCGGTGATCAGTAGTGACATGGGATGACTCCTCTTGGTGAAAAAACGCGGGATGCGCTTATCGGTTGTGTTGGCTTGGCGTTCGCGCCGACACAGCATACCCGAGCGGCCTTCCGGTCCGCGACAAACCGTCGGCAGTGGTCGGCGAGCGGCACCTGTCCAAGCGTTCGTCGGACTCCAGATCCGCAGATGTTAGCCAAACCGCGCGCGTAATGCAGCCTGTACGTTGGGGGCGACGAAGGTGGATACATCCCCCTTCAGGCGCGCGATCTCGCGGACCAGGGAGGATGAAATGTAGGCGTACTGCTCGGCCGGCGTCAGGAACAAGGTCTCGATATCCGGGGCCATGCGGCGGTTCATGCCGGCCAACTGGAACTCGAACTCGAAGTCCGATACGGCGCGCAGGCCGCGCATGATGACGCCGACATCCAGATGGCGGGTGAAGGTGACCAGCAGGCCGCTGAAGGAGACCACCTCCACGCCCGGTACCGCGCCGACGACCTCCCGCACCATGTCGACTCGTTCCTCGATCGAGAACGTGGGGGCCTTGTGGGTATCCGCCGCGACGGCCACCACCACCCGGTCGAACAGCCGGGCCGCGCGTTGGATCAGGTCGGTATGACCGTTCGTGATGGGATCAAAGGTCCCGGGATAGACCACGCTGCGCAAGGATCGAGACTCCGGTATGGGTAAGCCGGTGCGGCCCCGTGGCCGCTACCGCAAAAGGTGCGGCACGATAGCACAGGCGCGGCGCCGGGGGCATCGAGCGATTTCGGTCGAATCCGCCACGCGCGTCAGTCGTTGTTATAGCCTTCTCACCTGATATCCAGACAGACTTTCGTGTCGGGGCGGGTTTTAAACCCGCCCCGTCCGGTTATCACGTTCGACGGCTATATCAGCGGTGTGGCCCGGCCGCCTGCGGTGTCAGTCGGCCGCGATCCCCGCGGCCGGGTGAATCAGCGCAATTCCGAAGCGGACTTGGCCAGCGGTGCTGTCCCTGATCAGGTCCCAACCCGCGGGCAGCGGCGGAAAACCGACGCGCGCCGCGGTCTCCAGGTAAACCCGTGCGCCGGGCGCCAGCCAACCGCCGTCGGCGAGCCGGGCGCAGGTCGGGACCAGCAGGTCGTCGGCGAAGGGCGGGTCGATGAACACCAGATCGAAGGGTCTGGCACCGGTGGCCAGCCACGCCAGCGCATCCGCCTGGATGACGCTGACCTGCGGCGCCGCGAGTGTCAGGACATTGGCGTGCAACTGTCGGGCGACCGCCGTATTTCGCTCGATCAGGACCACCTCGCCGGCGCCGCGCGAGGCGGCTTCGAACCCGATAGCGCCGCTGCCGGCGAAGAGATCCAGGCAGCGCGCGCCGGGCAGCACCGGTGCCAGCCAGTTGAACAAGGTCTCACGCACCCGGTCGGCGGTTGGCCGCAGCCCCGGTTGATCAGGGATGGGCAGGCGGCGGCCCCGGTAGCGGCCGCCGATGATGCGCAACCGCCCGGTGCCGCCGCCGGACCCGGCCGGGCGCCGGCCGGGCGCCTTAGCCCGGGTCACCGGTCGCGGGGACTTGCGCGGTGTCGGCGTCGCCGCCGACAGTGACGATGGCGAGTCGGTCCGGGTGGACGCGGCGGGCGAAGGCATCGCGGATTTGCTCGGCGGTTACGGCCTGAATGCGATCGGTGAAGCGGTCCAGATAGTCGAGCGGCAGCCCGTAAAACCCGATCACCGCCAGATATTGGATGATGTCCGAGTTCTCCGCGATGCGCAGCGGGAAGCCGCCGGTGACATTCTTCTTGGCGGCAGTGAGTTGTTCCTCGGTCGGACCCTCGGTGGCGAAGCGTTTGAGCGTGTCGATCATGACCGTCCGCGCCTGGTCAGCCTGGGCGTTCTTGGTCTGCAGGCCCATCAGGAAAGGTCCCGGTTTGGCCATGGGCAGGAAATAGCTGTAAGTGCTGTAGGACAGCCCGCGTTTCTCGCGGACCTCCTCCATCAGCAGCGAGACCAGGCCGCTGCCGCCCAGGATGTGATTGCCCAGATAGAGCGCGAAGTAGTCCGGATCGCCGCGCGCCATGCCGGGCTGACCGGCCAGGACATGGGTCTGGCTGGACGGGAAGGTGATCCGCTCGACCGCCGCGTCGCTCAGGTCGGCGACCGGCGGCAGGGCCGCGGGCCGCTCACCGGCCGGCAGCCCGCCGACCACCCGTTCGGCCAGGGCCTGCGCGGCGGGCTGGTCCAGTGCGCCGACAATGGCGACCACGGCATTGGACCCGGTGAAATAGCGCTGGTGGAATGCTTGCAGGTCCGCGCGGGTGAGGGCGCGGATCGCGTCCTCGGTGCCGGCCGGGTCCGAGGCATACGGATGGCTGCCGAAAACCTGTCGGAATAGCGCCTTCTGGCCGACCTTGGCGGGCTGCTCCTGCGCCTGACGCAGGCCGATCAGGGCGTTCTCGCGCTCCCGCTCCAGGTCGGTTGGCGGGAAGGTCGGGGCCGTCAGCAGCCCGGCCAGGGTCTCGACCGCGGTCTCCAGGGCCGGCTCCTGGGTCAGACTGCGGATGCCGACCGCAGCCAGATCCCGGTCGGCGGACGCGCTCAGGCTGGCGCCGACGTTCTCCATGCGCAGGGCGATGGTATCGGCGTCCCAGTCGCGCGCGCCTTCCGTCAGCATTCCGGCGGTGAAGGCCGCAAGGCCCGGCTGCGCGCCGTCGCGGGCGCTGCCGGCGTCGAAGACCACCCGCACATCGACCATCGGCAGTTCCGGGGCGGCCACGAACAGCACCCGGGCGCCGTTGCCGGTCTGCCAGGTTTGGATCTGCGGCCCGGCCTGGACCGCGCTGATCAGCAGCAGCAAGACGGCGGTCAGGCCGGTCCGCGGCAGCGTTGCCGACCGTTCGCGGCCAGGGGGCAACAGTTCAAAGTCGGCTGTATTCATGGGACGGTTAACGTACATTGCCATGCCCTCCGAGCCCTACCGGGGCGCGTGGTGGTTGGTTGCCGGCGAGCGGCTGGGGCTCAAGGACCGCGACCGTGAGCCGGTCCGGGATCAGGTACTTGCGGGCCACGGCCTGGACCTGCTCGGGAGTCACCGCGGACAGCCGGTCAACGTACTGATCGGCCAGCGTCCAGGGCAGCCCAACGCTCTCCAATTGTCCAAGTTCCATCGCCTGGGCGAAGACTGAGTCCTTGGCGAAGATCTTACCGGCAATCAACTGGGTGCGAATCCGCTCCAACTCGGCCGGAGCGACCGGCTCCTGTTGAAGACGCTCGATCTGGGCGCGCAGGGCCTGCTCCAGGGCTGGGATGTCGTGTCCCTTAGCGGGCACGCCGTCGAACAGAAAGAGCCCCGGCAGCCGCGAGGTGGCGCTGTACGAGGCGCCGGTGGAGGCGGCGATCTGACTGCCGCGCACCAGTTCGCGGGTGAGGCGCGCGCTGCTGCCGCCGTCCAGGACGGAAGCCAGGACCTCCAGCGCAAAGGGCTCCCAGTCCTCCGCGGCATCGGCGATGGCCGGTGTCTTATAGCCCATCAGGAGGTAGGGCTCCTGGGCCGGCGCCTTGACCCGGATGCGCCGCTCGCCCAACTGTTCCGGTTCGGCACGGGTCTTGGGCGGCGCGACCGTCTCCGCCTTGAGCGGCCCGAAATACTGTTGCGCCAGGGCGAACACCTGGTCCGGATCCACGTCGCCGGCGACCACCAGGGTCGCATTATTGGGCGCGTACCAGAGGCGATACCAGGTGCGCAAATCCTCCGCCGTGAGTTGCTCCAGATCGCCGGGCCAGCCGATCACCGGGTTGCCGTAAGGTGAGGCGAGAAAGGCCGTCGCGTCGAAGTGCTCGTAGGTGAGCGACTGGGGGTCATCGTCGGTGCGCATCCGCCGCTCTTCCTTGACCACCTCCAACTCCTTGGCGAACTGCGCCGGGTCCAGCGCCAGGTTGCGCATCCGGTCGGCCTCCAGCGCGAACGAGACCTCCAGCCGGTCGTTCGCCAGATTCTGGTAGTAAGCGGTGTAGTCCGACCCGGTAAAGGCGTTCTCCTCGCCGCCGTTCTCCGCGATGATGCGTGAAAACTCGCCGGGGCCGCGGGTCTGGGTGCCCTTGAACATCATATGCTCAAGGATGTGCGAGACCCCGGTGATGCCGCCGTACTCATAACTTGCACCCACCTTGTACCAGACTTGAGTGGTCAGGATCGGCGCCCGGTGGTCCGGCTTCACCAGGATTTTGAGCCCGTTGTCGAGCCGCCGCTCGAAGACCTTGGGGGCGTCGGCGAACGCCGGCGCGGCCGGCAGGAGCGAAATGATAAGCAGGCTGAGTGCGAGCGCGCGTCGGTGCATGAGATCTCCGGTGATCGACTGCGATGATTCGGCAATGTATGGGCCAGTGATGCCCGCTGCCAGTTGGCTGGGGTGACAATTTCGTCATGGGGCTTGCGCGTGCCGCCGTCCGGTCGGCTGGGAGTGCGCCAGACCGGTGCGGCGGGGGGACTTGATGATCGTTCCGGCTACAAGAAAACCGGAGGTCGAGGCTTCAGCCGGAAGCAGCGCCGCCGCCCGCTATAGCGTCGGCCTCCGGTCAGCGGCGTGCGTTATCAGGGCTTCCAGCCCTGACAGTGTCAGGCCAGGATGGCCTGACTACGCACCCGGCGAGCCCAAGGATGTCGAGGCTTAAGCCGGAAGCAGCGCCGCCGCCCGCTAAAGCGTCGGCTTCCGGTCAGCGGCGTGCGTCGTCAGGGCTTCCAGCCCTGACGGTGTCAGGCCAGGATGGCCTGACGACGCACCCGGCGAGCCCAAGCGGCCGGAATCTTGATCGA
>NZ_CAIZIZ010000222.1 GCF_903933125.1 uncultured Lamprocystis sp.
CTGGTGCGCCGCACCAGTTGGGCGGCGGCGAATTTCGTCAACTCAACCGCAGACCCGGACGCCCTCGTTATTTCCCGCCAGGATTGGCAACGCGTGCTGAATCAACTGGCCTCGACTCCCTGAAATGGCCAAAGTCGAGATGCAAACGACTCGGGAATTTTGGACTAAAAACCGTTGGGATACAAGCGGTTTGTCCGGAGAGGTGGGCTTCTTTGAAAAGATGCTGCTTGGGCTTGTCGAAAGTAAGATTGATCTGGAAGCTTACAGATACGGCGTCGGCGTGTTCACTCTTGAGATGATCCGGAGAGGTGTTGCACCGCGTTGGTGTGGTTTGATCGGTCGATTTGGAAAGCTTAGTCTGGCTTATGGCGATCGAAAGGACTTAATGACGGTCGTAGCCGCCGACTTCTTGTTGTGGGATCTGGTTTGGTTGCACCGGGAGTTTTCCGAGGATAAGCCAAAGCCGAAAGTGAGCAACAAGGCTTGGTCGAAATTCTACACGGGGGGCGAGATTGACCTAGATTTGGCTTGGTCGATCATTGGGCGCAAGGGGCCAACCAATAGCGCAAAAGCTGGGTTGTTGGGTGTGGGCGATTGGAGAGGATCCTGTTGCCTTGTGGCTATCGACGGAGAGGTTAGGACGCGCGTTAGTCGTTTAGGTGTGGGTCGGTCGCTCAAGGTTGGCAAGTCCAAGAGGCCCATTGAGCCAGGTATCCAGGATGTGGAGGATGATGAGCTTGATCGTTTGAAGGGCCATCGGTTGTCCTTGGAGCGGATGAAGGAAACTGCCGCGCGGTTTGCCATGCTCGACTTTGCCGCAAAGGTCAGGCTTGGACAGGGTGACCCGTTGGTGTTTCGACACTGGCAGGATACGCAGAGGATACATAAATGGGTGACTGGTGAGGAGGTTTCCAGGCGGGGCGTAGAGCGTATTTTGAGGGCTCGGAAGCCGTGGGTTAAGGTCACCAGTAGGGGCAAAATTGGGGGTAAAGTTGGGGTGACTGGTGACCTGAGTGAAAAAGCTACTGAGGTCACCAGTCAAAACTGTACTGAGGTCACCAGTCGTGATGAGAAGTTATTGTCTCAGCAACAGGTTGTTGCTTCGCAACCCCCTATTGCTTCGCAATCAGTTGGAGGTCACCAGTCCGTTTTTACCCCTACATCTGCAAACGTGAACATGGGTGCGAAAGGTGGGGCCGTCTGGGTTGGGATTGATCCGGGGGAGACTGGAGCGGTCGGTGTGATTGTAGAAGCCGGTGAGGGTGCCGCCGACTATGTTGAGGTCCACGCGATACCGCTTGCTACTCGGGATGGACTGGACGAGCTTGACGGTCGTGAACTGGTCACGATGCTACAGAGGATCGCTAGCCTAGGTGATCACATAACCGTGATCGTCGAAGATCAACATCGGCGACCGAACGACAGGCCGGAGGTTGGGTGGAGGCTGGGGCCGATGGTGGGCGCTATCCGAGCGTGCTTGGATGTTGTGGGTATGCCCTTCACCACGGTGACGCCTGAGAAATGGACGAAGGCGCTAGATGTCCGAAAGGGGAAGGTTGAGCCGAGTTCTGCGCGTAAGCTCAAGTCGATCCGGCTTGCTGAGAAGCTATTTCCGAGTGTCGCGCCGATATACGATCACGATCACGGCAAGGCCGAGGCGCTGTTACTGGCGCACTATGGGAGGGTTACGCCTGGGACGCCATAGGAGGCCCTCTAACGCGATGATGCGCCTTTGCCGTGCGTCCCTAGAGGATTTGCCAAGGGCGGGCGCAGGAAGCCTATAAGAGGGTCCTAGAGTCCAGCAATTTTTCAACACGGCACGCAAGGGGTGACGTATCGTGTTCTAGGACTATGGTATCAGTCAGCAATTTGTTTACGAAATGAATGGGGTTACCCTGGTTAGGTATTGCGCAAGGTCAAGCTGTTCAAGGTTTAATGAAAGCTCCCTGATCGACGTTTCTTTGATATAGACCTGCTGGCCTACAGTCTGTTTTGTGAATTTGCGACCGGATAATTCCTCAATACGATTGGGCGCTACGCCTAATTCATTGAGTTGCGTTGCCATCGTGTGACGGAATGAATGGGAGGTCTTGCCGATGCCTAGCTTCTTGAGGTAGGAGCCAAACCAATCTCCGAAATTGCGCGCATATCCGTCCGACGCTGAATAAGTCCTTAGCTCAGGAAATAGCCGAGTGACGCCAGCCTTGCGGCGGCTTTCGACATAATCGAGAAAGCCTAGGCGGATAATCTCCGAGTGTATCGGGGTGCGGCGCTTGGCGTTGTGGGTCTTTACTCTCTTGTCTGGTTGACTGTCGTTGATATCGATGTACGGAACGCCTGAATCTTCTTTTATATCTGAGAGGTAGAGTCCGGCTATTTCCGCTCGACGGGCGCCCGTTGCGAGTAGAAGTAGGGGCATCCAATAGCGATATGGTTGATCTTCTTGGTCGCTTCCATACGCCGTGTAGAGTTTGGTTGAGAACATCGTGATAAGTTCGGCACTGGTGAAGGCGTCGCGCTTCTCGCTCGGATCTTGATGGTCCTCAATGCTGAGGCCAGCAAATGGATTTGACCCTTGCGTATGCCCTTCGTTGAGTGCGAAATCAAAGACTCGTTCATAATATTCGACGTGACTGTTGACGCTTTTCGGTGTCAGAGTCGCTTGAGACTCTAGGCGTGGTGCCTTTAGCATTTCGGAAACAGTCTTCCCACGATGGGCGGCGCTATTGGCGGGTAGTTGGACGAGCGTATCTCGAACCCTGCGCGCATCGGCGCGTGTAACCTGTAATGCTGGCTTGTCGCCTAGGATTTCAGTCAAGCGACGGCGGTAAGTGGCAGAGTTCTTGATAGGCTTCCATTGTTTGCCACGGGCGGACTTGCGGGTTGTTAGGTCGCTCTCGAAAGCATCGTACAGCGCGCCGATACCGATGCTAGGGGGTGCCTGGGGCGCCCCCTGAGGTTGTGCCCAGGCGCTAAGGACAACGGCAATGTCGGCTGGTGTCATACCGGAATTGCGCAATTCCGCGATATCTCCGGGGTCGGTCTTGCGTGTCTCTGTGACCTTGCCGTCTGGGTGGGTTTCTACCTTGTAGGTCCAACCTACCGAGTCGCGTTGCTTCGGCATCGGTTCCCCGCGAGTCTGGCGAATGATGCTCTCGACTCCCAGGTTGACTTGCTGTGCGAGCAAGGCAGCGTCGCGGCGGTTGTATGTCCGGAGTGACATTACAATTTCGCCCTTGCCGTCGAAGGCGTGCCGAACATCGGGAGGGAGCGCGCGGCGGTAGTGGTAACCGCCGTGACGATTGCGACGCAGAAAATCCGGCAAGATGGACCACCTTCATGGACCACCACGCAAGATTTCTTAAGGTCGGCGCTTTTCAGAGATGAAATACGCCTTGTAGATCAATAACTTGAGAATTGGTGCCGAGGAGAGGACTCGAACCTCCACGGGTCGCCCCACTAATACCTGAAACTAGCGCGTCTACCAATTCCGCCACCTCGGCTTATCCCGGCAGTTGATCGGCCTGAAGGCTGATCATCACCGGGAGCGCGCATCTTAGTGAGACAAAGGCGCCGTGTCAACGGTACACTACTAGACCTTGAGACACTATTTCAGAGCAGAGTCAGTAACACCACGTGGCAAGACGCAAAACGACCCCCGAGCAGACCGAAACCCCGCCCCCGAGCCGGACCGCCCGCGACAAGGATCCGCATCGCCAACGCGAGGCGAAGAAGTACGAAAACCCGATTCCGAGCCGGGAATTCATCCTCGAAACCCTCACCGCGCAGGGCACCCCGCTGGATCTGCCTGAACTTGCGCAGATCCTGGATCTGACCGCCGCGGAGGATCTGGTGGCTCTGGAGCGCCGGCTGGGCGCGATGGTCCGCGATGGTCAGCTCCTGCGCAATCGTAAGCACGCCTTCTGCATCGTCAATCACCGCGATCTGATCGTGGGGCGGGTAATCGGACACCCGGACGGCTTCGGCTTCGTGCGCCCCGATGAGGGCGGCGATGACCTTTATCTGTATCCCAAGGACATGAAGGCGTTGTTCCACGGCGACCGGGTGGTGGTGCGGGTGAGCGGGCGCGACCGGCGCGGGCGCCTGGAGGGGTCGCTGGTCGAAACCCTGGAGCGCAACACCCGCACCGTGGTGGGCCGGCTCTATCAGGAGGGCGGGGTGGGCTTCGTGGCGGCGGACAACAAGCGGCTCGCCCACGACATCATCATCCCCAGCGACCGCCTGGGCGGCGCCACCCAGGGCCAGATCGTGGTCGCCGAGATCACCGATCAGCCGACGGTGCGCACGCCGCCGATCGGCCGCATCGCCGAGGTGCTGGGCGATCACATGGCCGCCGGGATGGAGACCGACATCGCCATCCGCGCCCATGATCTGCCGGTGGAGTGGCCGGCCGCGGTGGATGCCGAGATCGCGGCGCTGAGTCCGGAAGTGCCGGAGGCGGCGAAGGTCGGCCGCATGGATCTGCGCAAACTCCCGCTGGTCACCATCGACGGGGCCGATGCCCGCGACTTCGACGACGCCGTGTATTGCGAGCGCAAGCCCAAGGGCTGGAAGCTGCTGGTCTCGATCGCCGATGTGTCGGCCTATGTGGTCCCCGGCACGGCCCTGGACCGCGAGGCCTATGAGCGCGGTAATTCGGTCTATTTCCCGGACCGCGTCATCCCCATGCTGCCGGAAATCCTGTCCAACGGGCTCTGCTCGCTGAATCCGGAGGTGGATCGGCTGTGCATGACCGCCGAGTTGTACATTGATTTCGAGGGCAAGGTTACCCGCACCCGGTTCTACTCGGCGGTGATGCGCTCGCAGGCGCGCCTCACCTATGATCAGGTGGCGGCGATGATCGTGGACGGCGACCCGGACCTATGTATCCGGCACGCCAAGCTGCTGCCGCATCTGCACGAGCTCTATGCCCTGTATCAGGTGTTGCATACCGCCCGCGCGGCGCGCGGCGCCATCGAATTCGATTCGATCGAGACCAAGTTCGAGTTCAACGACCAGGGGCGGATCGCCGCCGTGGTCCCGGTGATCCGCAACGATGCCCATCGCTTGATCGAGGAGTGCATGTTGGCCGCCAACGTGGCCGCGGCGCGGCTCTTCGAGCGCAAGAAGATCGCGGCCCTCTACCGCATCCATGACCTGCCGAGCGAGGAGAAACTCAACGATCTGCGCGAGTTCCTGGGTCAGCTCGCGCTCAAGCTGCCGGGCGGGGCCAAGCCGACCGCGGCTGACTATGCCCAGCTACTGATCGAGATCAAGGATCGTCCGGACCGCCAACTGATCCAGACCGTGCTGTTGCGCTCCATGCAGCAGGCCATGTACAGCGCGGATAATCTGGGTCATTTCGGCCTGGCTTATGCGGCCTATACACACTTCACCTCGCCGATCCGCCGCTATCCGGATCTGATTGTCCACCGCATCATCAAGCACCTGCTCGACGGCGGCGCGCCGGCTGACCTGGATTACACCAAGTCCGATCTCCAGCAGATCGGTGAGCACTGCTCAGGCACCGAGCGGCGCGCCGATGAGGCCACCCGCGACGCCAATGACTGGCTCAAATGCGAGTTCATGCAGGACAAGCTGGGCGAGCAGTTCGAGGGGCTCATCACCAGCGTGACCTCCTTCGGGATTTTCGTTCAGCTCGATGAGATTCATGTCGATGGCCTGGTGCACATCACCGCGCTGGACAACGATTATTATCACTTCGACCCGATCGGTCACCGGCTGGCCGGCGAGCGCACGGGCACCGTCTATCGCTTGGGCGATCGGCTGCGCATTCAGGTGGCGGCGGTCAATCTGGACGACCGCAAGATCGACTTCGTGCTGGCGCCGCCGCCGCCGGTCGAGGAGACGCGCGCCGCGGGGTCCGGACGGCGACGGCGCAAGAGCTGACGGGCATCAGTGCTGTGGGAGCGGCCTCCGGCCGCGATTCGGTCTCACGGTGAGTGCCGATGTCGCGATGGTCCGCAAGGTCCAATCGCGGCCGGAGGCCGCTCCCACGGGGACTGCCCTGTCCCCGAGGTGCGGCCGCTCCGGTCGCTCTGCTCGGCTCAATACCAGCCGGGGCCGCCCATGCCGCCCCAACCGCCCCAGGCACCCCAGTTCATCGCGGCCGCCTGATTCATCTCGGCGGCTTCCAGGTTTTCATTGCTGATCTGTCTGGCCAGGCGCAGTTGCTGGTAGCTCTGATACTGCTTGGGTCCGCCGACAAAGGCCTGGTTGTTCTTGACGTCGGGCAGGACGTAATAAATCTTGCCGTTATAGGTAACCTGGGTGACTTTATCCGTCGGCAGCGTCGAGAGCAGTGCCGCCTGATCGGGCTTGGTGGGCGTAATCGCCTTGAAGCCGGCGGCGACGGCGAGGTTCTCTTTTTCCTGAAAATCACTGGCGCAGCCCGCGGCGAGCGCCAGGAACGCGATCACGATGAAGCCTTTCAGAGCGGCGACGAGGGAGTTCATAGTCGTTTCGATCGTCCTGCGGCAAGGATGGAAGATGGCCTCGATCGGGGGCGATCCCCTGTCCGGGGATCACGGCAGCCCCGCCCGTGCGTCCAGGGTCTGGAGGGAATTCTGATCGAGGTCGGTCAATACACCGCCGGAAGTGCGGTTCGGCGCTCAGTCTACGCCCGCTTCACGCGGTGTCAACGCAGATGGCGCGGCATGCGGCGGACCGCGCTGTCGCTTGTCCACCCTCCGGCCTGAACGATGATCAAGGCCGGGGCGGTTTTCAAACCCGCCCCTACGCGAAGGCCAGGTCCGGATACCAGGTGCGAAGGCGATATACTGACCACTTTCCTGCGGCGTGATGGCATCCCATTCACGCCGCCACCACTCCACAGAGCGATCCATGCCCGACCACGACACCAGCGACCTGTTTTCCCCCTACCAGCTCGGCAGCCTGACGCTCGCCAACCGCATCGTGATGGCACCGCTGACGCGCAGCCGGGCCGGTGCCGGTGATGTGCCCACGCCTTTGATGGCGGCCTATTACGCCCAGCGCGCGAGTGCCGGGTTGATCATCAGCGAGGCGTCGCAGATCTCACCGCAGGGCAAGGGTTACATCCAGACACCCGGCATCTATAGCGAGGCCCAAGTGGCCGGGTGGCGGCAGGTGACCGCGGCCGTGCATGACCAGGGCGGCAAGATCGTCTGCCAGCTCTGGCATGTCGGACGCATCTCGCATCCCGACCTGCAGGAAGATGGCGCGCTGCCCGTCGCCCCCTCGGCGGTCAAGGCGGTGGGGCAGGTGTTCACCGGTCAGGGGATGGTCGACATGGTGACGCCGCGGGCGCTGACGCTTGAGGAGATTCCCGGCATCATCGCCGACTACCGGCAGGCCGCGCGCAATGCTAAAGCGGCCGGTTTCGACGGGGTCCAAATCCACGCGGCCAACGGGTACTTGCTCGACCAATTCCTGCGCGACAAGACCAATCTGCGCACGGACGCCTATGGCGGCAGCATCGAGAACCGCGTCCGGCTGCTGCTGGAGGTGACCGACGCGCTGCTGGAGGTTTGGGACAAGGATCGCGTCGGCGTGCGCATCGCCCCGCTCTCGCCCGCGAATGACATCGCCGACAGCGATCCGGAGCCGCTCTTCACCTACGTGACGCGGCAGCTCTCGGCCCGCGGTATCGGGTTCCTGGATGTCGTCGAGGGTGTCACCGGCGGCCCGCGTGAAACCGGTCACCGCTTTCAGCTCGCCACCCTGCGCCCGCTGTTCAAGGGCACGTACATCGGCAACAACGGCTATTCACGCGAACTGGCACTGGCCACCCGCGCCGCGGACCACGCTGACTTGATCGCGTTCGGCAAGCTGTTCATCGCCAATCCTGACCTGGTGGAGCGTCTGCGCCTTGACGCCCCCCTGAACGTGCCCGACCAAGCGACCTTCTACGGCGGTGATGAACACGGTTATACCGATTATTCTTTTCTCGACGGGCATTGATTGGGATCGGATCAGCGGGCAACCGCGGCCTGCCTTCAGGACGCGGCGGCCCGCCCCGCGGCCTCGATCAAGATTCCGCCGGATGCGTAGTCAGGCCATCCTGGCCTGACACCGTCAGGGCTGGAAGCCCTGACTACGCACGCCGCTGGCCGGGATTACGATCAAGGCCTGCTCCGCGGATTAGGCGATTTCTGTCAATCGCCTTACTTCGCGACCATGCCCTCCACCGTCACCTCAACGCGGCGGTTGGGTTGATAGCACTCAATCAGGGCCTCTCTGGACTTGGCCCCGGCGCAGTCGGCGGGCGTGACCTTCAGTTGGCTCTTGCCGAATCCTTGTGCAGAGATCTTGTCCGCGGGAATGCCCTGGCCGACCAGATGGTCGCGGACGGTATTGGCGCGGCGGTCGGACAAGGCCAGGTTGTAGGCTTCCGAGCCGATCGGGTCGGTGTGCCCGGCGACCTGAATGTCGTTGAAGTTGGCTTGGTTGAGATCGCCGGCGAAGGTGTTCAGCCGGTCCGCGCCGGTGGGCTTGAGGGTTGCCTTGTCGAAGGCGAACAGGGCGTCGGCCGAGAGTTCGAAGGTGCGGGTCACCGGTGCCGGCCGGGCGCGGCTGCCGATGGGGATCACGACGCCGGCGGTCACGATCCAGTCGCCGAAGTCTTTATCGCCGTTCAGGCGGGCCGCATTGTCGTCGTAGCGGTAGCGGCCGTCGAGCCGGAAGGAGGCATATTCGGTAATCGGGACCACGAAGCCCGCGCCGGCCTCGGCCATGAAGCTGAAGCCGCTTCCGGATTTGCAGTTGCCGATGTTGACCTCGGAAAAGTTGCACTCGAAATCATCGTTGATGATGCCGATGCCGGCCAGCAGGAAGGGCTGGAAGCGGCCGCGGCTCAGGAAGAACAGACCGTCCACGCCCAGGTCGCCGATGCGGAAGTCGCCGCCGGCGTCATCCAGGCTGGCGAGATCCGTGTAGGTCATCCGCACTTCCAGATTGAGGCGTTCGTTCAGCGGCTTGCCGACTGCGAACCCGCCCCCGAATCCGTCTTCGGTGCCCCGATCCTCGTCCGCCCAGGTGTAGGAGGCGAAGGGGAGGATGTACCAGCGGTCATCGAACCGCGGCAGGGTGTCGGTCTGGTAATCGGTTTGCGCGATCGCGGCCAGCGGAGCGGCGAGGATGAGTGCAGAGAGTGTGCTGCGATAGAAGGTTTTCATGATCGGTACCCGGATTAAAGATAAGCGCGGGCGCTGAATGGGGGTTTGGTTGTCCCGGTCCAAGCGCCAGATGCAAAAATAGCACATGTTGTCTTTTTTGCACGATCGTTTCCGGAGCAATCCGGAAATCACCCGATCTGTGGCGGGCAAAGCTATACTGTCGACTACGATTGCGGGAGGTACTTATGGCACAGGCGACGCGTAGCGGACAGTTGAATTTCAGCGATTATGTCGAACGGGCGCTCCGCGAGGGGGCCATGTGGACGCTGATGTGTGTCGCCCTGTATCTGGTGCTGTCGCTGGTGACCTACGTGCCGGAAGACCCCGGCTGGTCCTACGTCGGCGAGACCTCGCGGATCAGTAACGCGGGGGGCCGTACCGGCGCCTGGTTTGCCGATGTCAGTCTGTATCTTTTCGGTTATTTCGCCTATCTGGTGCCGCTGATGGTGGCTTTCAGCGCCTGGGTGTTGTTCCGCGGGCCTGAGGAGGAGGGCGCACCGCGTGTCTGGATGCTGGCCCTGCGTTGGAGCGGCTTTCTACTGACGCTGGCCGCTGGTTGCGGCTTTGCGACCATGCACTTCATCGCGCTGGGTACGGGGCTGCCCAACGGCAGCGGCGGCGGTCTGGGGCACGCGGTCAGCGGTCTCATGGCCGAGCGCTTCGGTGCCGGTACCGAGGTGCTTCTGGCCGGCGTGCTCCTGGTCGGATTCACATTGTTTTCAGGCATCTCCTGGTTCGCGCTGATCGAGTCGTTGGGTGACGGCCTGTTGCAAGGGCTGCGCTCATTGGGCTCCGGTGTGGCGGGTGGGGTGTCTGCTTTGGCCAGGCGCCGGAGCGAGTCGGTGCCGACCGAACTCCCCAAGGACCTCCGGCTGATCGACGCCGCTGATCTGGCACCGACGCGGGCTGTTGCCGACGAGTCGGCGGGATGGGACTGGCAGCAATCCGAGCCGGTGGACCATGCGGCCCGATCTCAGCAGCGCGCGTCCGGTGCGGAACCGTTGTCGGAACCTTTGTCGGAGCCCGTGTTGGATCGGGAGTCAGCCGGCCCGGATGTGCCCGCGCACGATGCTGCAATCGATGTGTCCAGCGCCCCGAACGCCGCTGTCAGGGAGCCTGAGTCCGAGTCCGAGCAGATCCTGACGCTGACCGATCTGATCAAAGGCCAGCGGCCGGTGCCCAAAGACGCGCCGCGTCTGCAAACGGTGCGACGCACCATGGCGGTGGCCGAGCGTCCGGTTGCCCTGTCCGGATCCGCACCCGTGCCGACGGGCGAGGGCCGCCGCCCCCCGCTCGATCTGCTGGACCCGGCGCGCAAGACCGGCAAGGGGTATACGGATGAGCAGATCGAGGCGCTGTCGCGTCTGGTGGAGGTGCGGCTCAAGGACTTCGGCGTTCAGGTCGAGGTGGTGGCGGCCTATCCCGGACCGGTGGTGACCCTGCTCGAGTTGCAGTTGGCGCCCGGCACCAAGTCCAGCAAGATTCTGGGTCTCTCCAAGGATCTGGCGCGCGCGCTGTCCAAGATCAGCGTGCGGGTGGTCGAGGTCATCCCCGGTAAATCGGTGATCGGCATCGAGATCCCCAACGAGAAACGGGAAACGGTGTTTCTGAGCGAGATTCTGGGCTCCGCCGACTATCTGGAGTCCAAGTCGCCCCTGACGCTGGCCCTGGGTCATAACATCTCCGGTCTGCCGGTTTCGGTCGATCTGGCGCGCATGCCCCATGCCCTGATCGCCGGCACCACCGGCTCCGGCAAGTCGGTCGCCATCAACGCGATGATCCTGAGCCTGGTCTACAAAGCCGGACCCGAGGACGTGCGCCTGATCATGGTGGACCCCAAGATGTTGGAGCTCTCGGTTTACGAGGGCATTCCCCACCTGCTGACGCCGGTGGTGACCGACATGAAGGAGGCGGCCAATGCCCTGCGCTGGTGTGTCGGTGAGATGGAGCGCCGCTATCGGCTGATGGCCGCCCTCGGGGTGCGCAACATCGGCGGTTACAACCGCAAGGTCGCGGATGCCGAGGCGGCCGGGGAGCCGTTGCGCGACCCGGTGCTGGCGGCCGAGTTCGCCAAGAACCCGGGGATGGAGGTGGCAGTGCCCACCATCGGCCATCTGCCCTACATCGTGGTCATCATCGACGAGCTGGCCGATATGATGATGGTGGTCGGCAAGAAGGTGGAGGAGTTGATCGCCCGCCTGGCGCAGAAGGCGCGCGCCTCCGGCATCCATCTGATGCTCGCCACCCAGCGGCCCTCGGTCGACGTGCTGACCGGCCTGATCAAGGCGAACATTCCGACCCGTATCTCGTTTCAGGTCAGCTCCCGGATCGATTCGCGCACCGTGCTGGATCAGATGGGTGCGGAGCAACTGCTCGGTCATGGCGACATGCTTTACCTGCCGCCGGGCGGCAACATCCCGCAGCGGGTGCATGGTGCTTTCGTCGACGATCATGAGGTGCACCGCGTGGTGGAGTTCCTCAAGACCCAGGGCGCACCCGACTATATCGAGGATATCCTGCGCGAGTCCCAGGAGTCGCTGCCGGGGATCGATCCGGAGCCGCGCGGTGATGTCGAGGACAGCGACCCGCTCTTCGATGAAGCGGTGCAGATCGTTGTAGAGAGCCGACGCGCCTCCATCTCAGGGGTACAGCGCCGGCTCAAGATCGGCTATAACCGCGCCGCGCGCATGATCGAAGAGATGGAGCGCATCGGCATCGTCGGCCCCCCGGAGACGAATGGGAACCGTGAGGTGCTGGCCCCCCCTGTTGTCCACGAGGATTGAATGCCTATGCGTCATTTGCACCCCCGCACCGCCGCGCGGCGCGGACTTTCCGCGCCAATCGCGTACGTTCTGACTGCTATCCTCATCCTGATCTGGCTGCCGGCCGGCGCCGAGGGCACGCAGCGCCTGGACGCCTACCTCAAGGGGCTGACCAGCCTGGAGGCGGATTTCGCCCAGTTCACCTTCAATGCCGACCGCACGCGCATGATGGAGGGGCGTGGCACCTTCTATCTGCAGCGCCCCGGACGGTTCCGCTGGCAGTACGAGACGCCCGGCAAACAGGTGATCATCGCCGACGGCAAGCGCGTCTATCTCCACGATCTGGAACTGGATCAGGTCTCGCACCAGTCCGAGGAGAAGGCCCTGCGCGGCACGCCGGCCCTGCTGCTGGCGAACAACGATCCGATCGACCGGCATTTCACCGCCAAGCCCATCGACAGCACCGACGGCCGCGAGTGGGTTGAGCTGACGCCCAAGGCGGCGGATACCGACGTGATCCGGATCGAATTGGGGTTCGGCGACACGGGCATCGAAAGCATGATCATGGAAGACAGCTTCGGCCAGACCACCCGGCTGAACTTCACCGAGATCAAGCGCAATCCGGCGCTCGACGCCGCCCTGTTCACGGTCGACGAAAAGGCCGGCGGCGACTTCCTGTCGTTCGACTGAAGCCGCTGGGTGACGTCTGATGACCACCGCGACGCCTGGCGCACCCCTGGCCGATCGGATGCGTCCGCACGGCCTCGACGGCTTCGTCGGCCAGGATCACCTGCTCGGGGCCGGCAAGCCGCTGCGTCAGGCGATCGACTCGGGTCGGCTGCACTCCATGATCTTCTGGGGGCCGCCGGGCACCGGTAAGACCACCCTGGCGCGGCTGGCGGCGGTGCGCTCGGGTGCGCATTTTCTCAATCTCTCGGCGGTGCTGGCCGGGGTCAAGGATATCCGTGAGGCGGTGGCTCAGGCACAGCAGGTGCGCGGGCTCGAGGGCCGGGCCACGGTGCTCTTCATCGATGAGGTGCATCGCTTCAACAAGGGTCAGCAGGATGCGTTTCTGCCGCATGTCGAGGACGGCACCCTCACCTTCATCGGCGCCACCACCGAAAACCCGTCATTCGAACTCAACAACGCCCTGCTGTCGCGCGCCCGCGTCTACGTTCTCAAACCACTGGGTCTGGACGAGATCGCCGCCGTAGTCACGCGGGCGCTGCAGGATCCGGTCAATGGGTTGGGTGCACGTGGTCTGACACTCCCCGCGGACGCGGCCAATCTGCTCGCGCAAGCGGCCGACGGCGACGCCCGCCGCGCGCTCAACCTGCTGGAGTTGGCGGCCGAGTCGGGTGCGGGCGGGGTCATCGATGCGGTGGCCGTGGCCGCGGTGGCGGCGGGTCAGGTACGCCGTTTCGACAAGGGCGGGGATCTGTTCCACGACCAGATCTCGGCCCTGCATAAATCCATCCGCGGTTCCGCCCCGGATGCCGCGCTCTATTGGCTGGCGCGCATGATCGACGGCGGCTGCGACCCGCTTTACATCGCTCGTCGACTGGTACGCATGGCCTGCGAGGACATCGGCAATGCCGACCCGCGGGCCCTGGCGCTGGCCATGAATGCCTGGGATGCCCAGGAGCGGCTGGGCTCGCCGGAGGGCGAGTTGGCGCTGGCGCAGGCTGCCGTCTATCTGGCCAGTACCGCCAAGAGCAACGCCGTCTATCTGGCCTGGAACGCCGCCCTGGCCGACGCCCGCAAGTACGGGACAGCGGAGGTCCCCAATCACTTGCGCAATGCGCCCACCCGACTCATGAAGGGCCTGGGCTACGGGCACGCCTACTGCTATGCGCATGACGAACCGGAGGCCTATGCCGCCGGCGAGACCTATTTTCCCGAAGCCTTGGGCGAACGGCGCTATTACCAGCCAACCGACCGCGGTCTGGAGATCCGGATCCGCGAGAAGCTCGAGCGCCTGCGTGCCCTGGATCGGGCGGCGCGTGAGCGGGGGGCGTCAGGCGGGTCTTACGCTGATGCTGGATAAGGAGTCTTGCATCAGTGGGACTGCTCCAGCAAGTCCCGTAGGTCGGGTTAGGCGCGCGTGGTAGTGCACCAACAAACGAAAACAG
>NZ_CAIZIZ010000223.1 GCF_903933125.1 uncultured Lamprocystis sp.
AACTTCTGCGTGCCGCTATCTCCATCGCGGCCGGAGGCCGCTCCCACGGGGACTGTGGATTGTCCTTGGGCCACGGACAGGCTGCCGAAAAAATTTTCCAACCCAAGTGGATCACTGACTGCTCTTTGCTGGACTGATCCAGCCGAACGATAACAACATGATCCCGGACCGAACGCCTGCGGCTGTCGGCTCAGGCCGGTCCTCTGCCCCCCCGGCAGTGCCGGGACCACCAATCAGGAGCCTAAGATGAACCCATTACCCGAGTATGTCGGCGATTTGCCGAATATCTGCGGCCAGGAGCCCTTGGTCGATCAGGTCGTAACTGCCGCACGGGCCAAGCCCCTGTTCGCCAAACACGGCGGCATCGACTTCAGCAAGGTCCGCGCCGCGACGGCCATCGCGCTGCACCAGCATCAGCCGCTGATCCCCGCGGGCGGCGGTGACCTGCGCACCGCCACCCTGATCAGCAATCTCCAATACATGATGGAGAATCAGGGCATCGGGGATAACTACAATGCCGGGGCCTTCGTCTGGTGTTACAAGCGGATGGGCGAGTTTGTGCCGCAGTTGGTGGGCGAGGGCAAGTCACCCCGCTGTATGCTGGAATACTCCGGCACCCTGTTGCACGGGCTGCGCAAGATGGGTGAGAACCACGTTATCGATGCGCTCAAGAACATCACCTGCAACCCGGACTACAACAGTTGCATCGAATGGCTCGGGATGCCCTGGGGTCATGCGGTGGCGCCCTCTACCCCGGTGCAGGATTTCAAGCTGCATGTGCGCGCTTTCCAGCATCATTTCGCCGCCATCTTCGGCTGGGAGGCGCTGGAGCGGATGCGTGGTTTCTCGCCCTCCGAGATGGCGCTGCCCAATCATCCGGATGTCGCCTATGCCTATGTCAAGACGCTGGTCGACTGTGGCTTCCAATGGGTGCTGATCCAGGAACACTCGGTCGTGCAGGTCAGTAACGGCCGCAATCCGGAGCGCCCGCATATCCCGCACCGGTTGGTCTGCACCAATTCCAAGGGTGAGACCGCGAGCATCATCGCCATCATCAAGACGCAGGGTTCGGATACCAAGCTGGTCGCGCAGATGCAGCCCTGGTACGAGGCGCAGAGTCTGTCCCGCGTCGAACTAGCCGGTCACTCGATTCCGCCCCTGGTGACGCAGATTGCCGACGGTGAGAACGGCGGCGTGATGATGAACGAGTTCCCCGGTAAGTTCATGGAGGTGGCGCGCGCGTCCAGCCATGGGGATGTGCCCATGATGAACGCCAGTGAATATCTGGAGCATCTGTTTGCACTGGGTATCAAGGAGTCCGATTTCCCCGCTGTTCAGCCTATCTTCCATGACCGCATCTGGGCGCGCATGAAGCCCGGCGCTGGTCCGGAAGTGCTGGCGAAGGTCATCGCGGACCTGAAGCAGGAAGACGGTCGTTTCCATATGGACGGCGGAAGCTGGACCAACAGCCTGTCCTGGGTGCAGGGCTACGATAACGTGCTCGGGCCCATGGAAGAGGCCAGTGCCTTGTTCTATGAAAAAGTCCTCAAACCCGATACGCCCACCGATGATCCGCGGTACCGCAATGCGCTATTTCATCTGATGGCCTCTCAGACCAGTTGTTACCGCTATTGGGGTCAGGGTCTGTGGACCGACTATGGCCGCGAGATCTGTCAGCGGGTGAAGGATATCATCCATTACGATTTCGAGTAGCTTTGGCGGCGGGGGCCTTGATCATCGTTCCGGCCAGACCTTCCGCCGAGGATCTGTGGCGGAAATTTAGTCCACAGATGTTCACAGATGAACACAGATGTTTTTCTTCATCTGTGAACATCTGTGACATCTGTGGATCAATCCGCGTGCTCGCTTTGGCCGGAACGGCGACCATGGTCCCGCCAGGCCTTGGTCATAAACCCAGCCATCTCGCGCTCTGCGCGGTCCTCGGTTCGCACTACAGATCACGACCTTGCAGTGCTGCTACAGGCATTCCATAACGGAGGCCTTGATCATAAATCCGGCCAAGACCCAGTCTAGGGCTTGGTTAAGCGCCTGCGGGGGAGTGGCAGGATCCGCGAAATTGCGTACCCTTGGCAGTGCAAACCAACCGAGGGGAACGGAACATGATCGAAGATCCTGCCGGGCTCGACTGTAGCGCAGACACGGGGGTCGATGCCATCGGGCGCGACCCGACGAGCGGCCCGCGGGTGGTCGTGAAGCACCGCTCGCGCCTGGAGCGAGCGCAACAGCGGGAGGCCGCCAACGCGCGCTTGGCGCGGGGGCAACCCCAACGGCATGTCGCCGCGGACCTTGGGGTGGCCCGCAGCACCTTGCAGGACTGGTGTCAGCCGACCCCGGTCGGCGCGGCCCCGGCGGTCTTGGCAGCGTTCGTGACGACCCCCGAGGGTGTCCAGTGGCTGCACCAGCTCGTGGTGGCGGCGCACCTTGTCATCACGCTGCAAGGCGGTGCCGGGTGCGGCTGGTGTGCCAATTCCTGGAGTTGAGTGGGCTGTCGGCGTTCGTCGGTGCGAGTTACGGGACCCAACAGGCGCTCAATGTCGCCTTGGAGGCAGCGGTGGTCGCCACGGCGCGTGAGCAACGGGCGCTGCTGGCGGCGGGCATGCCGCACCGCGCGATCACGGCGGCGGAGGATGAGACCTTTCATCCGCAAATTTTGTTGGTCATGCTGGAGCCGGTATCGAATTTTCTG
>NZ_CAIZIZ010000224.1 GCF_903933125.1 uncultured Lamprocystis sp.
CCCGTGATGATCTCAAAAACAGACTAAATTCTGCCTTGAAATCGCTAAAAAGCGACATCAAGCGAATCCAGTCGTTCTTTCTTTTGCCGCATACAATTTATGCCAGCAGTTTGTCCGCATAATTAATAAAGTCTCGATAACGTCGGCCGTAGGATGAGGCACGAAGCGCAGTGTTCGCGATAGAATCTCAATCCGGCAGTTGCTCACACAATTGTGGCTTTGCGTGAGAACGACTCTTCAGGCGCCTACCAGGAATATCGATCCCGACTGTGCATGCCTGCAGTAGGGGCACTGCAGGGGCGACTTCAGTCGCCCCTAAATGTCGTTTAACCCTTTCCCGGAAATCACCTTAGCAACAAGCCAAAAATATGCGCCGACGCGGGATTCGGTGGGCTGCCCGAGCGCTTGTCCACCCGACGGACGGAATGACGATGGGTGAAGTCCGAAACTGCATACACGCAGAACACACCGCAGGCCGAGGCTTCAGACGAACGCGGCGCCGCCCGCTAAAGCGTCGGCCTCCGGTTGGAGTCGCCCCCGTCACCGGAGGTCGAGCCTGCGTGGTCCGAAGATCGTCGTAGATCGGCTTCTCGCAGCGTCCTCGATTCGACCCGAGCACGAGCGACTGGAACGACCATCAGGGCAGTGGCGGCCAAGGCTGAAGCCTTGGACTCCTTCGCGCGACCATGCGAGGCTGCGGCCCGTCTGGTTGCGGCAAGTTGGACACGATGGCCGGACTCTGGACGTGGCTTCGCAAATGGCTCAGTGCATCTCCTCACCGTAATAGTTGTCGGTGTAGTTCTCGAACTTGGTGTACTTGCCCAGGAACGCGAGCCGCAGGGTGCCGATGGGGCCGTTGCGCTGCTTGCCGATGATGATCTCGGCCACGCCTTTGTCTTTGCTCTCGACGTTGTAGACCTCGTCGCGGTAGATGAAGACGATCAGGTCGGCGTCCTGTTCGATGGCGCCCGAGTTATGACTGACGATACCGTCCGCGAGCCAGCTTTCCGGTCCCGGCACGGTCAGGTCGTAGACGTCGTCCTCGCCAGCGGGTTCGATTGCCGACACCTGATCCCAACTCCGATTGCTTGGCGCTTGCTCGATCACCCCTTGGTCGAAGAGCGGTTCGACCGCGGCGTTCGCGCGATCCACCGCGGGCACCCCTGGTTCCGGCAGACACCGCGCCAACGCCAGCCGATCACCCGCGGCCAACTGCCCGACGGTCTTCCAGCCGCCGTCGGCGAACAGGCGATGCTCGGCCGTGGCCCGAATACAGCGCCCGCTGGCCAGCCGCACCCGCTGCACGGGGCGCCGACCAACCGCCCAGATGCGATCCGATACCGCCCGCACCAGCTTGCCTTGCGCGTCGACCGCAATGACCTCGGCGGTGCTGCCCACCAGATCCTGGATCGGCACCCGTCGTCCGTCAGCCAGGACGACCAAGGTGTCGCCGGTCACACACTCGCGCAAATCCGACATCACCGGCCGCTTGTTGGGCCGCTGCTCCAGACTGCGGTTGAGCTGCGAGAGCGCCACCACCGGCACCGACAGCTCCTTGGCCAGCGCCTTGAGCGAGCGGGAGATGGCGGAGATTTCAGTGGTGCGGTTCTCGTTGGAGCCCGGCGCCTGCATGAGCTGGAGATAGTCGATCACCACCAGCCCCAACCCGCCTTGCTCGCGTTTTAGCCGACGGGCGCGAGCACGCAACTCGGTGGGCGACAGGGCCGGGGTGTCGTCGATGAAGAGCGAGGCTCCGGCCAGGATGTTGACCGCGGAGGTGAGGCGCGGCCACTCGTCGTCCTCCAGCTTGCCGGTGCGCACCCGGTGCGAGTCGATCCGCCCCAGCGACGCCATCATGCGCATGGCGAGCGCATCCCCCGGCATTTCCATGCTGAACACCGCGACCGGATAGCGGCCCTGAATGGCGGCGTGCTCCGCCAGGTTCATTGCGAAGCTGGTGTTGTGGACGCAGACGTCGTTGGCGATGAAGTTGTGTGTATCAGGGATGGTCAGGTCATAGACCTGGCGCAAGCCGATCGGCTCGATAGCGACGATCTCGTCCCAATACAGGTCGCTCGCGGCCAGATCCTGGAGCCGCCTATCGCCCAAGGCCCCGGCAAGTTGCGCCAGGCGCGTGCGGGTCAGGGCACGGCGGCCGACATGGATGTTGCTCGCACCGTCAATACCCGCGCGTTCGGCGAGGCACCGCCAGGGCTCGTCACCCTTGGCGGCGGCGATGGCATCCCAAAACGCCAACGGGATCAGATCACGATTGGTCTGCGCGCGCCGACCCTCCAGCCCCTGGCGAACCCGCTCCAGCGCGGTCTCCTTGGAGAAGATGCCGATCTCGGCCAGGAAGGTCTTGATGGATCTGGAGTCGGTGATGTCCAACTGCCAACAGCGCGCCGGCCCATTTGGACCCTTGATTTGCCGCAGCCGCCGCTTGGCGATGATCCCGAAGCGCAACAGCAGGTGCTGAACCTGTCGGCCGAGCCGGTCGCTGACCGTGGCATAGCCGAGTTGCGATTGGCCAGTGGCGAGCACCGTCGCCCAGCCGTCAGTAGCAAACAGCCGATTGAGGAACAGCGCCACCTGATCCTTGGGCAGACGAAAAACCCCCTCCGGTACAAACTTGCCATGGGCGTCCCGGCCCCACAACCCCAGTCCGTCGAGCCAGCGGGTGAGCGCATTAGGGGCGTTCTTCGCGGCGCTGTCGCGCCCCTGCGGCACCCAGGCCGCGACCGCATCGGGAAACAGTCTGCTGATCCCTTCGAAGAGGGTGGCGTTGGGCATCGCACGGCCCTGGGTCCAGTTACAAACGCTGGCCGGACTGGCACCCAGTTCCAGGGCCAGATCCCGCTGGGACCAGCCTAACCGCGTGATCGTCTCCTTGAGCGCCTGACCGAAGCGGACGCGGCACTCCCGCAGATCGACCCGGTCCGCGGCGACGGTAATGTCAGTCGTGCGCGCGGCGCGCTCCCGGATTACGGCACAGACCCCGCCGAACGCGCCGACCGCGGCCACAAAATCGGCCTGGATGCGCGGGTCCGCGTTGGTCAGCTTGGGCGAGCCGGCCGTCAAACCGCCGTCGCCCAGCAGGTAGCCGAGGAGACGGACCTCGCAGTCGCGCATGGGGGTGTCGCCGAAGACCGGCAGACGCCGGGGCACGGCGACGGCCTCGCCAGGGGCCAGTTCCAGCAGCGGACGCCATCCGGTGGCGGTCAGATACGGGTGACTGGCGGTGGTTTCGATCTCACGGCCCAGGCGGGTGGTGACCCGAAAGACGGGCTTCATGCCGTCATCGACGTACGCGCTCGGCTGCGTCTGATGCAGACGCCAGTCATCCCCCAGAGTCAGCAAACGCGCCTGGCGACGCTGCACGACTGTCTCGATGGTTTCCAGGCTGCCGTCCGCCAACAGCACCTCGGTGCCGGCCTCCACACACTTGCCCATCGACGGCCGCCCCGCCACGATGATCAGATCCGAGGGCTGCAGCCCGGAAGTCATCATGTCGAAGTCGGTGAAGCCGGTGGAGAGACCGGTGATGGGCTCGTCGCGCCGGTAGAGGTCGTCGATGCGCTCGACCGCGCGGGTCAGCAGAGTTTTGATGGGCTGGAAGCCGACGCCGCCGCGGCTTTCCTGTTCGGCGATTTCGAACACCCGCTGCTCCGCCGCGTCCAGCAGTTCCGAGGCTTCGCGTCCGCCTGGGTTGTAGCCGCTGTCGGCGATGTCGGTGCCCGCGGCGATCATCTGCCGCAGCACCGAGGTCTCGCGCACGATCTTGGCGTAAGCCTTGATGTTGGCCGCACTCGGGGTCTCATTGACCAGCGTGCCGAGATAGGAGAGCCCGCCGGCCGGCTCCAATTGCTGGGTGCGCTCCAGGGTCTCGGCCAGGGTGACCACGTCGAATGGCTGATCGGCCTCCGCGAGCTTCGCAATCGCGCGAAACACCAGGCGATGCTCGCGCCGATAGAGGTCGCGCTCCACCACCATGTCGGCGATCCGATCCCAGGTGCTGTTATCCAGCATGAGACCGCCGAGCAGCGACTGTTCGGCGTGGATATTGTGAGGCGGCGTCCGCAGACTGTCGGTTGCGGAGTCGGCATAGGGAACCAGGAGTTCCTGGTCGGTCGGTTCGAGCATGTTCCCCCCGCGGGCGCGAGCGGTACACCGGCACCGCGCCGGTCGTCCGCGCGACAACCTGATGAATGGCAAAGCCCACCCCGGTGCCGCGCGGCCAAGCGGATCGGCACACCATCAGTCGCAGGGGAGGGATCGATCGGCAGGGATCTTGGCCCCTCCCGCGGACGCGGGCAAGGGGCGATGGATCATCCTGGGAAGAACCGTCGGCGGTCAGCCCAAATCCCCCAAAAGCTCACGCCAAGGCGCCAAGCTCGCCAGGAAATAGAGCCGTCGGATGTGATAGCACGACGTAGGGGCGGGTTTTAAACCCGCCCCGACACGACTGTGAACCCGATCTCCGCCTCAGGACTGCGGCGGAAGCCGAGGATCAAGGCCGCGGTCAAGCCTCGGGGACGATGTCCACCGTGATGGTCGCGTCCACGTCGGTGTAGAGGTGCAGCGCCACCTCGAACTCACCGGTGGCGCGGAACGGACCGCCCGGCAGGCGCACCTCCGCCTTGGCGACCTGGACACCCGCGGCGGTCAGGGCCGCGGCGATGTCGCCGGTGCCGACCGAGCCGAACAGGCGACCCTGCTCACCGGCCTTGCGGGCGATGGTCACCCGGGTCCCCGCAAGCGAGGCCTGGCGCGTCTGCGCGCTCGCCAGGTTATCGGCCGCGGCGCGCTCCAACTCGGCGCGGCGCGCCTCGAAGGCTTCCAGGTTCTTGGCCGTGGCGGTCACCGCGAAACCGCCGGGGACCAGGTAATTACGGCCGTATCCGGGGCGCACCTTGACCTTGTCGCCAAGCGCGCCGAGACGACCGACATTCTTCAGCAGGATGACTTCCACTTCTCTTTTCCTCAGTCTCTTGGGGGACCGCCCCGGATGCGGCCGCCGCGCGCGCCGCCGTCAGCCGGGGCTGGGGGGGCGCCGTCCGCGACGGGCACGCAGATCGGCCCAGATATCCACCAGTCCCAGACACGCCACTAAGATTTCGGCGTGGGGCATAAATACGACCAACAGCACGTAGAGACCCACCAACCAACCGCGATGCAGGCCATAGGCCGCTTGCAGGGTGTGAATCACCGCCAATCCCTGTAACAGCCACAGGGGGGACAGCACGATCAATAGATCCGCGACCAGGCCGGGGCCCCGCGTGAAACCGATCAGGGCAACCAGCACGACACCGACGGCACCAAACGCCGGATGCAGACGCAAAGTCCGAAATTCCGCGCCGAAGCCGCCCGGATTATAGAGCGCGGCCTGCCACCAGCGCCCGATGAACAGACCCAGGAGGACTTGCAGCAGCAGGCCGGCGGCAAAGATCCCGGTCATCCAACGCGCCAGTTGGGCAAACAGCGCCTGCGCATTCGCCGCGTCAAAAAGGCCGTCCTTGACCACCGCCTGACTCAATGGCTCCAGGAAATTGACCCAGTACTCCACCGGGTTGGCCGTCAACGCGTAAAACAGCAAGACCAGCATCACCCCGGCCAACCCCGCCATCTGAATGGCGAAAGCCAAGGAGCGGGAAAACCGCAACGCGATCCCAAGCGCCCATACGGGCAGCCACAGCACCGTCACGACGACCAGGGCCGGCCAGGGCGACCCGAAGACGAACACACACGCGAGTGCGCATCCCGCGGCCGCCATCGCCCCGACCAGGGCGCCCGCCTTGGCCCCGCCGCGCAGGGTGACCAGCGCCATGGACGCGCTGCTGAACAACCCGATCAGCGGAAACAGAAGCGCGAACAGGCCGGTCGCTCCGGTCACCAAGGCCGCCTGGACCGGCCCCCGCATAATGAGTGCAGCCAGGAATTTCATGGGTCGGATGCAGATGCTGAACCGCAATCGGATCGGCGACCGCCGGACCCGCGCTCAGCCGCGCGGGTGCTGCGGCAGGATCCCATCAATGCCCGTCGGTATAGGGCAGCAACGCCAGGAAGCGGGCGCGCTTGACGGCTTGGGCCAGTTGCCGCTGGTACTTGGCCGAGGTCCCGGTGATGCGGCTCGGCACGATCTTGCCGGACTCGCTCACGTAGGCCTTGAGCAGGTTGAGGTCCTTGTAGTCGATCTCGGCGATACCCTCGGCGGTAAACCGGCAGTAACGCTTGCGGCGGAAGAAACGGGAGCTGTTTTCCATGATGTGTTGTCCTCAGGTGTAGTTGCTGCGCCTAATCGTTGTCTGCATCGCCGCCGCCCAGCGGCTCCGGGCGCTCGCGCTCTTCGCCGGTCTTCACCAGCGCGGACGGCTCGGTGACCGCGGCATCACGCCGGATGATCAGGTTACGCAGCACCGCGTCGTTGAAACGGAAGGCGCTCTCCAGCTCGTCGATCGCCTCCTGGTCACACTCCACATTCATCAGGATGTAGTGCGCCTTGTGCACCTTGTTGATCGGGTAGGCGAGCGGACGCCGCCCCCAGTCCTCGAACCGGTGCACCACACCGCCCCGCTTCTCCAGATTACCGCGGTAGCGCTCGACCATGGCCGCCACCTGTTCACTCTGGCTCGGGTGAACCAGAAACACCACTTCATAATGTCGCATCAACTGCTCCTCACGGATTGACAGCCTCCCGCCCGACGTCTTGGACTGTTACGGCGGTGAGGCAAGGAGTTTCCCGGATCGCGGGAAACCGCGCATTATACGGAGAAGCAGCGCCGCGTCAAAGGGTTCGCGCGGCCTTTGGCAATTCCAAATTTGGGCGGCATCGCGCGACCTCTGGTGGATGCGGCGCGCGACCGACATGCCGGACCCCTCACACCGAGCGGCGCGCCTTATCCACCCTACAACTGAGCCGGTTTCGTAGGGTGGATAAGCGCGGCGCATCCACCATAAGCCGCGCTGCCGACACGCCGTTGGCGGCGGCCACCCTGAGTTACCGAGGGATCACGGGATCACCAGGGTCGCCCCCGGCGGAAGCTGGCCAGGCTCGGACGGCAGGTCCGGACCATCGCCGCGCCGGGGCTCGGCCTCCCCTACCCCGCTCGCACGACGCATCTGTTCCTCCGCGACAACGAGCCGCTCGGCCGCGCGGCTGTTTTCCTCCTCGGCGTGCGCGAGACGCTCCTCCAGGGCGGCCTTGGCCTCACGCAACAGGCCGATCTGCGCGTTCAACCGGGCGGTCTCTTGCAGGTTTTCGGCCAGCCGCCGTTCCGCCTCCATGCGCGCCTGATCGGCCGTCCGGCGCGCCGCGGCCGACTCCTTGAGCTTGCCCTCCATCCCGTGGACGTGTTCGGTGAGTCGCTCCACCTGAGCCGATAGATCGTTCTCGGGGGCCAAGGCCGGCAACCCCGCCGCCGGCCCGCCGGCCGCCGCCAGGGCCGTCCGGCTCCCCAGAACCAGCAGCGCCAGCCCGGCCCGACACCATGCCCGCAGACCCCGGCGCACCGGGAAACCGCCCGGCGACGCCGGAACCCGACGCCCATACAGTTGGAGTCCGGTCACGCGCGGCCGCGCCTCAACCAACCGACGGCAGGCCGGCCAGCGCCAGGGCGACCTCGGACTCGGCATAGACCAGGTCTTTGAGCTTGCCGCCCAGATAGTCCGTGTAAGCCTGCATGTCGAAGTGACCATGTCCGCACAGATTGAACAGGATGGTCTTGGCTTCACCCGACTCACAACACTTCTCGGCCTCGTGGATGGCCGCGCGCACCGCGTGGTTGGCCTCGGGCGCGGGAATAATGCCCTCCGCCTTGGCGAACTGGAGCCCCGCGGCGAAGCACTCGAGCTGATTGTAGGAGCGCGGGGCGATATAGCCCAACTTCGCCAGATGGCTGATCTGGGGCGCCATGCCGTGGTAGCGCAGCCCGCCCGCGTGGAAGCCTGGAGGCACGAAGCTGGAACCGAGCGTGAACATTTTGCACAAGGGCGTCAGGTGGGCGGTATCGCCGTAATCGTAGGCGAACAATCCCTTGGTGAGGGTCGGACAGGCCGAGGGTTCGACCGCGATGAACTCGATCTTGCCGCCCTCGCGCAGTTGCTTGCCCAGGAAGGGAAAGGCCAGACCGGCGAAGTTACTGCCGCCGCCGGTGCAGCCGATGATCAGGTCCGGGTAGTCGCCCGCCATCGCCAATTGCTGCATCGACTCGATCCCGGTGACGGTCTGATGCAACAGGACGTGGTTCAGCACGCTGCCCAGGGCGTATTTGGTATCGTCACGCTGGGCGGCGACCTCGACCGCCTCGCTGATGGCGATCCCCAGACTGCCGGTGCTGTCCGGATGCTCGGCCAGGATGGCACGGCCCGACGCGGTGGTCTCGGAGGGGCTCGCGATGCACTGCGCGCCGAACGCCTCCATAAACGCGCGCCGGTAGGGCTTCTGCTGGAAACTGACCTTGACCATGAAGACCACGATCTCCAGCCCGAAGAAGGAACCGGCGAGCGCCAGCGAGGAACCCCACTGGCCGGCACCGGTCTCGGTGGCAATCCGCTTGACGCCCTCGATCTTGTTGTAAAAGGCTTGCGGAATCGCGGTGTTGGGCTTATGGCTGCCGGCCGGGCTCACGCCCTCGTACTTGTAGTAGATCTTGGCCGGCGTCTTGAGTGCCTGCTCGAGCCGGCGGGCGCGAAACAAGGGCGAGGGACGCCACTGCCGATAGACCGCGCGCACCGGCTCGGGAATCTCGATCTCACGTTCGGTGCTCATCTCCTGCTCGATCACCGCCCGCGGGAAGATCACCGCCAACTCGTCCGCGGTGATCGGCTGCTGGGTACCGGGGTGCAGCACCGGGTCCAGCGGGACCGGTAGGTCCGCGTTGATGTTGTACCAGTGCTTGGGCAGGTGTTCTTCGTCGAGCAGGTACTTGACCGTGTCGCTCATAATACTTTCGGAGGCCTCATCAGTGGGAGCATGACGCCGGGGACGGGTGTCCCCGGCTCGCCTTGCTAAGTGTGCCAGTTTCCGGCGCGCGCTTGTACCCGCACGCGCGAAACCCGGCGCCTGATGGTCGATCAGCACCCCACTCGGCCGTGCATCACCCCGGCCCCGCCGTCGCACTCATCGTTGCCGTCCCGGTTCCAGCGCCGTAGGTTGGGGTGACGAAGGAACCCCAACGGCCAACACGACCGTGCTGCACCAATCACTTGAGAATCGACCGCCAACCCGTGCGGCTGGGCAAGCATTCCCAACAGAACTCCGGACTATTGATCGCGAAACTCCGGGTTGCCGTCGCCGCCGCGTTGTAGTTGGTATTGCCGGCCTGGTCCGCGGCGATGATGCAGGTTCCGGCTCTCACGCCGGTGATGGTGCTGTTATTGGTACCGCTGCCGGTGCAAACCGCGGGGGTCTGACTGGTGAAGGTGACCGGGTTGCCGGAGTTGCCGCCGGTGGCGGTGACCGTCCCGGTGGCGCCGACGACGATGGTCGGGGTGGGGCCGAAGGTGATGGTCTGGTTCGCCTTGCCGATGTTGAAGCTTATGGTCACTGGCGGGGCCGCGTTGTGATTGGCATTGCCGGCCTGGTTGGCAGCGATGGTGCAGATCCCAACGGCCACGCCGGTGATGGTGCGGCCATTGGTGCCGCTGCTGGTGCAAACCGCGGGGGTCAGACTGGTGAAGGTCACCGGGTTGCCGGAGTTGCCGCCGGTGGCGGTGACCGTCCCGGTGCCGCCGACGACGATGGTCGGGGCGGTGCCGAAGGTGATGGCCTGGTTCGCCTTGCCGACGTTGAAGCCCTGGGTCACTTGCGGGGCCGCGTTGTAATTGTCATTGCCGGCCTGGTTGGCGGCGATGGTGCAGACCCCGGCGGTCACGCCGGTGATGGTGCGGCCATTGGTGCCGCTGCTGGTGCAAACCGCGGGGGTCTGACTGGTGAAGGTCACCGGGTTGCCGGAGTTACCGCCGGTGGCGGTGACCGTCCCGGTGCCGCCGACAACGATGGTCGGGGCGGCGCCGAAGGTGATGGTCTGATTGCCCTTGCCGATACTGAAGGACTGGGTCGCCGTCGCCGCGTTGTAGTTGGCATTGCCGGCCTGGTTGGCGGCAATAGTGCAAATCCCGGCGGCCACGCCGGTGATGGTGCTGCCATCGGTACCGCTGCTGGTGCAAACCGCGGGGGTCTGACTGGTGAAGGTCACCGGGTTGCCGGAGTTGCCGCCGGTGGCGCACACGGTGCCGGTGCCGCCAACGACGATGGTCGGGGCGGGACAAAAGATAATGACTTGGTCGGTCGGGCCCACATACTCGTCGGCGCCGATATCCACCACCGGATCCACCGCCGCGCCTGACTTGCGCGCCTGGCCATCCATATCGGTAGTCGGCAGCTCGGGCGCCGCATTGTCGCCGGCATCAATCATCGGAGAGGCCGCAGACAGATGCAGAAAATCGTCGGCGAACAGCGGGTTGACTGCGTTCCGATTGCTCGGGTCGATGGTGATCGCGATCTTGGTCCAGTAGCCGGTGGTCGCGGTCTGGTTGAAATCGTTGTTCTTTAGGACGAGCGGCGAGGGGAGTGTGTTATTGTTGTTGTCGTTATTGATATAGAAATCGCGGCCGATCGGCGCGGCGTTGCTCCAAAACAGATTGTTGTAGACCGATGTGGTCGGGGTCTCGCTCGACACGGCAAGCCAGAGACCGCCACCATCGACGCTGCTGGCGTTGTTAAATAGTGTGTTGTTGGTCAGAGTCAAGACGCCTTGGGTCGTTACGACAGCAGCGCCACCGCCGTGCGCCGCATTGTTGGTGTTGAACACATTGCCGTTGAGTGTAGCGGTACCGGTCGCGGTCACGACATAGGCACCACCGCCGAAGTATGCACTTCCTCCTGTGGCTGAGCGATTGATGTCAAAAACATTACCGATCAAGTTGATGGCACCACTTCCAGATGTACTGATAGATGCCCCACCACCCGATCCTACATAAGTACATCAATATATTCGCTATGAGCGCTTAATTATTTATCTTTCTTTTAAATCAATGCTTTGCAATTATTGGCGCCTACAAATATTTCACTTGAAGTACTTATGTTCCTAAACTTATTGCCCGTCAACGTGACAGACCCGTTCGATGCGCCAGCAGCGACTCCGCCACCATTCGTTGTTGCTGCATTACCCGTAAAGGTATTGCCAGTAATTGTAGCAACACCATTAAAAACATTAACGGAAGCACCGGCTCCAGTGAAGCTGGAATTGTTTTCAAAGGTATTGCTAGCTAGATTAGCAGTCCCGACACTTGAAATATTTAGTTCAATTCCACCTCGACTTTGGCCATTTCAGGCCGTCGAGGCCAGTTGATCCAGCAAGCGTTCCCAGTCCCGCTGGGAAATAACGAGGGCGTCCGGGTCTGCGGTTGAGTTGACGAAATTCGCCGCCGCCCAACTGGTGCGGCGCACCAG
>NZ_CAIZIZ010000225.1 GCF_903933125.1 uncultured Lamprocystis sp.
AGCGGCATTTTCCGCACTGTTTCCCGGCTTCTGCCCGCTTCGGAACGGTTTTTCGCTCGCTTCGCCGCATCGCAACCGTTTGTTTCTATGATGCTTGCGGCTTAAGTCAGTGCCATTCGGGCCAGGCTCAATATGATCCGTGAGAATAGCCTCCGGCGTTGAGACTCCGGTTGCCCGGAGCCCCCGCCACAGACCCGGACATGCAGTTTTCCGGTGAAAAGGGATCGGAAAAAGGAGGGAAACTCTTCGGAATAGGTCGTTGCTATTTCTGTGATGAGAAACCCGATTGGGGAATGACGATGACTAGCGTACAAATCGAAATTCCGGATGAGATTGCCGGCGAGTTCTATCGGCGCGCACCTCATCCGGAACGCCGGGTGGAACTTGTTGAGCGTATATTCAGAGAGTATTTCGCTGCCCACAACGCAGCGGAATCGGAGCTTGACATACTCAACCAGAACGCCGAAGAGTTAAATCGCGAAGCAGAAGATGTATTGGGCTACCAGGTGCTGCCTTGATTCGGGATGCCTCAGGGCCAGGCTCGAATTATTTTAGAGGCGGCGGGAAACGTGCTCGTCACCAGCCGGGCGGTCCTCTTGGACATCGGTAACGCTTCGTCCACGAGTCGCTATCTGCAGGTGGCGGTGCATTTCTGGACTCCCTTGGGCGGACCCCAAGGTGGGGGTTGCGCAGCTTTCCGAAAGACTTTACACCCGGGCCGCGAAGCTCTACCGCGAGCGCGACATAAACGAAATCAGTGAGTCCCCATGATTAATCCGACGGTAGAATTACTTCGAGACCGGCTCGTGTCAGCCCTCTCACCACACCGGATCATCCTTTTCGGATCGCGGGCGCGGGGGACCGCGCAACCCGATAGTGATTATGACATCTTGGTCGTCGCGGAGACCGATCTACCCTTTGAGGATCGCGGGGTTCAGGCCCGGCGGGCGGTCCGCGACGTGCGCGTCTCCAAGGACATTGTCGTCGTCACCCCCGAGGAGTTCCGCAAGTATTCGACCTGGCTAACCGGTGTTGTCCGAGAGGCGGTCGAGCACGGGCAGGTGCTTTATGAAGCCGCCTGATGAGCCGGAAGTCGGAGAATGGTTACAGAAGGGAATGGCACTAATTTAGTCTAACAGACTGAAAACAATAGGGGCGAACCCGCAAGATTGGTAGGCTGAAGGTTGCAACACCCAACCCATCACCCTGCGAACCACCCCCCATGCATCCAAACCAGCGCGCCGCGACGCAGCAACGCACGGAGGGGGTCAGGTCTTTGCTTTTGCCCCAGAGTTCCACCCTTTGTCAGTTCTTCTGTTTATCAGAGCCTTGTGGTGCGTCTTCGCACGTTGGCCCCGCGGGAGTCTCTGCATCATCTTCGTGGAAATAATGAGATAGGTGATACTCAAAGGAGAACGAGATAGGTGTGGGCGTCCGTAGATTACTGATAATAAGCGGTTTACTCTGGATTAAAGCAGCAATTCCAAATTTGAGGGTCCGCTGCGGCCCATGGTGGATGCGGCGCGCACAACCGACGTGCTGAATCCCGAACATCGTGCGGCGCGCCTTATCCACCCTACAAAATTAAAGATTTTGTAGGGTGGATAAGCGTAGCGCATCCACCATCAGCCCCGCCGACGGCTTCACGCTGGATGCTGCCGCCCAAATTTGGAATTGCTGGGATTAAAGCTGGACCAGTGCCGAAAGAGTCGCTCGGTGCTAGTATTCTTGGGCGCTGACGGCCACGGTGTTCCCGTGCTGCGGCGGTAAGCTCCGCGGGGGCTTCGCAACCGGCGCAATCGACGGGAGTTCCGGCTGAGTGCCGCGTTGGGGGCTTGGCGGATGCCGCTGGCCAAGGTCCGGGCTCTTGCCGCAGCGCAGAAGTATTCGAGCCTGGTACCAGATCCCGTCCCTGGCGCCTTGCCGTCAAACTTTATGGGTCAATCATGAGCACAGCCGCCCGTCAATTGCTCCAATCGTTCGGCGCGCTAGCTGAGGCAGATCGGCGCGAGGTTCTGTTGGAACTTCTTCGCAACACCCCGGAGACGCCCTACGAGGCGAAGAAAATGAGAAACAAGACAAGCAAATTCAGAGAGGAAGAGGTCGTTCGTGTTTTGCCCGGGGTAAGAGATCCTGACTTTGGCACTAACATAGGCGGCTGGTCCGGCAAAGTAGGAAAAGTAGAACGATCTGATGATGGATCTTGGCTTTACATGATTAGATTGGATCAAGCCACCTTATCAGCAGCAGGCGATGACTATGCGGAAAAATGCGAGGATGAGAACTTGAATTTCGAAATATTGTTTCTCGAAGAGAAATACTTGGAATCAGTTGATGATGCAGGAAGCAAAGAGGATACATTCTTGCTCGCGTAGGCATTGATCATCGTTTCGGCCGGCTACGGCCACGGAATGAAGGGAAGAAAAGGGGCCAGGCTCGAATCGCGACAAGGGGCCAGGCTCAATTGAAGTTCCGGTGACAGTTTACTTAATGGAGAAGGGATGAGAGCCTTTTTTCTTCAGGAATAACTATGCGCGTCATCTCAAAGAAGCCCATAAGAGAATTCTGGGAACTTCATCCGGAGTCTCGACCCGCTTTGGATGAGTGGTTTCGGAAAGTCGATCAACTCGCAGCAGAGTCTTTTCCCGAGCTGCGGCAATCATTCCGCTCCGCAGATTATGTGGATGGATTCACAGTGTTCGATGTGGGTGGCAACAAGTATCGAATCGTTACCGTCATCCACTATGATAAGCGGCGGCTTTATGTTCGCCAAGTCATGACCCATGCGGAGTACGACAGAAATGCCTGGAGAAAGAAATGAACGCGGCGCTTGATGTTGAAAAGCTCGTTCCCGCTTGGCAAGCGCTCAGGTCGGCGGCACCAATTTCTCATATTGAGTCAGAACTTGATTATGAGCAGATCACGGCTTTCCTCAATAACTTGCTCGATGTCGTTCGAGACGATGCCGGACACCCTCTTTACTCGCTCGTTTCCGTGGTGGGCGATCTCGTAGAGGCATATGAAATCGATCATGAACCAATTTGCGACTAATGGATAAAGGGGCCGGATAAAGGGGCCAGGCTCGAATGGCACTGACTTAAGCCGCAAGCATCATAGAAACAAACGGTTGCGATGCGGCGAAGCGAGCGAAAAACCGTTCCGAAGCGGGCAGAAGCCGGGAAACAGTGCGGAAAATGCCGCTTCCAGTCAAGTGACTGCTTGTCGCCCCTCCTGTAACTGGCTGATTTATCTTTGCCGCGGCTTAAGTCAGTGCCATTCGGGCCAGGCTCGAATGGCACTGACTTAAGCCCAACCAACAGAGAAAAAAGAAAATCTTTGGTCGATAGCTGCAAGTGGTAGGCTGGAGGTTGCGATAGAGCAACACGTCACCCGAGGGAGCAGCAAGATGCATCGCGGATCACAGACCAGGGCCGTTCAACACCGCGTGCAGACCTGCATCGCACAGCCCGCTGAATTCCGGGGACTGAATTCCGGGGACAGTTTACTTAATTCCCAGGAACTCCGGGAACAGTTTACTTAATTCCCCGAGCGGTGCTTGAAGCGTTAGGATAATAGGCGAGCGAGCCCCTGAGGTCGGAGGTTTCCACAACGGTGTAGCAAGACGTCCAAGCGTGTTTGTGCCCGCTTGCCCACCCTGTGACACAGCGCGGCAATCGACGCCGGCGGACCTTTTTCAAGTGGTTACGGTGACAGTTTACTAAATGCACTGAATGCGCATGGGCGTTGAACGCAACCCGTAATTTTGTATTTAGTAAACTGTCACCGTAATTCGGCCACGCCGAACCGCGCCACCGCCTGCGCGCCCTGAGCCGTCAGTTGCTCGAACCGCTCGGCCAACCCGATCATCCGCTCAACGCCCTGTCGGTGATCGAGCGCGCGCGCCTCGAACAGGTGGCCGGCGACTGCGCCGATCTGTTCCAGCGCAGCAGTTCCGCGGTGGAGGGTCGCAACGGTCAACTGTCCCTGCATCATCATGGCCGGCACCGCCTGAGCGATCAAGAGCTCGCGGCACTGACCGCGGTGCATAACTTCCACATCCGCCGCGCCGACGGCACCACGGCCGCCGAGCGTTTCTTCGGTCAAGCCCACGCGGCGTTGTTCGCGCTGGTGCTCCAGCGGATGCCGCTACCCCCACCACCAGCGCGCCGACGGCCCCGCCCACCGAAGCCGCTCTCGCTGCTGCCGGTGGCGGCGTAGCAGGGGGTGGCCGGAACGATGATCAAGGCCGCCACGACGGCATGCGCACGATGAACCGTAGACGAGTGACTGGGTTTCGGCCGCTACCTGAGAATCGCCCGCCAGCCGCCCCAGTTTGGGAGTGCCCCGAGCGGCAGCACGGCGTCGGGGGCAACGCCGCAGGCAACATCGCCGTCGGCGGCCGGACACCAAGTCCATTGAATTAATACTTCCACACCAGGCAGGCCCTCCTCGCGCCGACCCCCTCCTGCGTCATTCGGAATCGCACCGACTCTGGGATAGAAGAAACCCGCGTTCACCGATCCGAACTGTGTGAGCTGAAAGGCATTGGGCGTTCCAAAAAAGAAGAGTGGCAAGGTTCCGCTCCCGGACTGCGCGCTAATGCCAATTAAGTCCACAGCAAAAATGCCGTCAATGGTATTCCGCTGCACGGGAATATTCGTAACAAAGGTCGTGGTCGTGTTTGGCTGGGGTTGGACCGGCGCGGTCTCGCTGACGAAGAAGCAACACTGCGATTCGCCGCCGAAACCCGGGGTGCTGAGTTGGCGCAATATCACAAAGCTGAGGGGTGCCGGGTTCGGTCCCGAGCGAACCGAGATCTGAGTGATCCAGCCATCGCCGGGAACCGAACTGAAACGTGTATCACCGGAGAGGACGCCGAAGACCCCCGTTTGCCTCCAGGTGCAATCGGCAGAATTGGAAGCAATCAGACCAAAATCGCCGTTCGAATCCAGGATCGCAGGTTTCGCCGAACAGCCGAATGTAGCGTTTGGCACCAACGCCAAAGAACTCCCCATAACTTGGGTCACGGCGCTAGCCATGTCCGGCAAAAGGAAAGCCGCCGACAACAAAATCATTTCGAATGGATAACTTCGACTGACCATGGCCTACTTCTCGTTGTTTCGCTGTCTGAACGCCGTCTGGATTCTACCGCTTTATTAGCGGGCGACCGGGGATAGGAAGTTCAACCGCACGAGCGGCTGAAGCGGGCCCAACGTAGCATCGCTGGGAGGGGCGTAGCAAGCTCCGCGAGGGCGCCGACGGGGATGGACGGGGGCGAGGTAGCCATCTCGGAGGGGCCGAATGGGCGTGAGAGGTGGTTTGCCGGGGCCTGGGTGCAGGGAGGGGCGCGTCGCTGGCGGGTGGCGACGACGTAAGGAGGCTACCACTGCATTTCCTGGTTGAAGACATACTCGGGTGACGGTTGCGCCAGGGCCTACCAGTCTGGTGCGGCCTCAACGGGCGGGTCGTCCCAGGCGGGTAGTCCGCGGGCGGGGCTGGTCCGCGGCGGCTCGGCCGGCCCTCCGATATGGTGGAGAGTGCGCAGCACGGGGGCGGTCGCGGCGATGAGATTCCGAGATTCCGGGGGACAGTTTACTTAATTCCCGGAGCGGTGCTTGAAGCGTTCGGATAATGGACGAACGAGCCCCCCTGAGATCGGAGGTTTCCCCAGCGGCATGGCAAGACTTCCAAGAGTGGTGGTGCCTGGCTTGCCCCACCCTATGCCACAGCGAGGCAATCGACGCCAGCGGACCTTTTTCAAGGGCGAGGACTACGCGGAGTATCGCATCCTGCTCGCGGACGTCTGCCGCGACTGCGGAACACAAGTGCTTACCTATTGTCTGATGCCCAATCCTGTCCATCTCGTTTTGGTGTGCCTGCAGACGACTTCTGCTTACGGGACTCGCTGGGGGAAGCGCATCGTCGGTATAACTCGAACGATCAGCGTCCGCGAGGGCAGGAAAGGGCATCCCTGGCAGGAGCGTTTTCACTCCTTCGTGATGGACGAGAGGCATCTGATCGCCGCCGCGCAGTACGTCGAGCGCGACCCCGTGCGGGCGCGTCTCTGCGTCCGACCGCAAGACTGGCCGTGGTCGAGCGCCGCGGCGCACCTTGCCGCACCGGACGATTCCCTTGTGACTACCGCTATTGGAAATGGTGCCCGCTTGGGAGGCTTTCTTGGGCGAGGTCGACGGCGAGCCTGTCGGCGATCCGCTGCGGGCTCGCGGCAGCACAGGACGTCCGCTCGGAACCGATGCGTTCGTCGAGTCGTTGGAGCAGCGCCTCCGGTGCCGTTTGAAGCCCGGAAAGCCAGGGCCAAAGCCCCGAGAGCACGATCACTTTACCGGAGACCTGCTCGACGATCTAGAGCGGAATTAGGTAAACTGTCCCCGGAATTCGAGATCGTCACAAAATGAAAGATAGCGACCGATATCACAAGTGGGTGGAGTGGAGCGACGAAGATCAAGTGTACATCGGAAAATGCCCGGATCTCATTACTGGCATTCATGGGGACGACCCTGATTCCCTGTACAGTGAGTTATGCGCGGTTGTCGAAGATGTAATCACCCATTTCCAGGTGGAGGCCCGGAGTCTTCCAGCAGCGAAGGTCAGGCCGATGCGTGAGGTCGCATAGCGCCTAACAAACAGAGAAGGGGTCAGAGCCGGGGAGAATGGTTCAGAGCCTGAGGTATCCCCACGAACTTTAGCGAGACATCAGTAGGTTAGCGGAATCCCGGCGCCAGGGCCTCTGCCAGCCATTTATAGCTTATCTATCTCGCTGATAGAGAAGCTTATTTCGTGGGGATCCCTCAGGGTCAGAGCCCTTTTAATGGAAACCCCGTTTTTCGCAAATCCCGAAGGCAATAGGACAGCGATATGACCGAGAATGTTGAGAACCTGGTGCTAGAGCACCTACGCGCGATCCGTGCAGACATCGCACGGATGGAACGTAAACAGGACGAGACCATAACTCGGCTCGGTCGCCTTGAGCTTGCCGTCGCAGGGCTGCGCCGCGACATGGCCCACACCGACGAGGCAGCTGCCGAGCAAAACGTGCGCATGGATCATCTAGCCGAGCGAGTCGAGCGCATCGAGCGGCGGCTAGAACTGCGCGACCAGGCATGAGGGAAAAATAGAATGGAAAAGGGGTCAGAGCCTGAGGTATCCCGGGTGCGATCGAAACTGATGAGGTAGCTTAAAATACAGCGGTACCCGTCTACACACCCGAGGATCGCCCAATGAGCACTGTGCTGCCCCCCAACGATGAGCGACTGCTGGCCCGCCTGAACCAACATCCGCAGTTGCGTG
>NZ_CAIZIZ010000226.1 GCF_903933125.1 uncultured Lamprocystis sp.
CGGGTGCAAACCGGGCGCGGCTGGACCCGGCGGTGAGCACTGGTGCATCCCGGCGGGCGAGCCGGCCGCGGTCACCATCCGCAAGGTGGTGACCGAACTGCGCCGTCAGCCGGACCCCGCGGCCCCGGTCGAGCGGGTCGTACCGGACATCCTGGCGCGGATGTATCCCTGTCAGCCGGCGACGGGCGAGTCGTCGTTTCGTTCACCGTAAGAAAGGGTTCACTCAGTAGGTTAAACAGTCCATTAGGGAACACTTTTGGTGTCTCGGTCGTTGTCGTTGTCGTTGTCGTTGTCGTAATCGAGTTTATGCTACCCGCGAGGATTATCGCGCACCGCATCGTTTCGGACCGTGGTCATCGTTCCGGCCACTGGAGGTCGAGGCTTTAGCCGGTCCGGCGTGCAGGAACCACTGATTTTCTCTAAGATCTCGGGAATCGCCACCGGCTAAAGCCTCGACCTCCGGTGGCGGACAGACCGCCGCGGAACGATGGTCAAGGCCGACATCGAGCTGCTCGTGCCCGAATTGAATTGCTTCTCCGACAACGACAACGATGGCATTACTCTTTTAACTTATTTCTGACTCGTTATCACGAAATAACATTTCTCGCCAAGAGATACAAAGATCACAAAGAGTTACTATTCCGATGCAAGCACGAACTTTGGTCAAAGTCGAAGCCGACGAGCCGGCGAAGCGTCTCGCCGTACTGATCGATGCGGATAATGCTCAGGCCGCGGTGATCGCGGGGCTGCTGGAAGAGGTTGCGCGTTTTGGCGAGGCCACCGTAAGGCGCATCTATGGCGATTTTACGTCACCGGGAAGCGCGTCTTGGAAAAAGGTGCTCAACACCTTCTCCATTAAACCAGTTCAGCAGTTTGCCTATACCAGCGGGAAGAATGCCACTGATAGTACGATGATTATCGATGCGATGGATCTGCTGTATACGCGGCGGTTCGAGGGATTCTGCCTGGTGACAAGTGATAGTGATTTTACCGGTCTCGCGGTTCGCCTCCGCGAAGAAGGGCTGGTTGTTTATGGGTTCGGCGAGCAGAAGACGCCTGAAGCCTTCAGGAACGCCTGCCATAAATTCATCTTTACCGAGGTCCTGCGCAAGCCCGTAGCGAACGAACAAGCGGAGGTCAAGCCATCTCCCGCGGCACTGCTGCCGATCGAAAAGCCGGCCGGCGCTCAGTCGCCGATTGCCGCGCCGGCAGAGTTTCCGACCGCTTTCCTGATGGCGGCGCTGGAACAGTCGGTTGACGATACGGGTTGGGCGCATCTCGGAACATTCGGCAGCTATCTTCAAAAAATCCAGCCATCTTTCGATTCCCGGCTTTATGGATTCAAGAAATTGTCCGATCTCATCAAAGGCAAGCCCGAACTGTTCGACGTTGAGGAGCGCCCGACCCCAGGGGGGGCCGGCAAGTCGCTTTACCTCACCGAAAAGCGGCGATGAATCCGACCGGACGCTAAGGACGCGGCCCCCACAGATGGTCCAGATTGATGCTGATCGCATCGAAGTGCCGGGCAATGATACGATCCAGGCGTGATGCCGCCCCGATATGCCGCGCTGCGGGGCGCGGCTGGCCGTCGAGGATTTCCCCCGTCAGCCCTTCGGGCAGGGACTCGAGCTGTTCGTAGAGGCTGGGACGGCGTTTCGTGCGGGCGCGCACGATGCCGGAGTCGGTCTTCAGGGCTTCACCGCAAGAAAATTCTGGCGGAGAGGGTGGGATTCGAACCCACGGAGGGGGTAAACCCTCAACGGTTTTCAAGTCCTTGTTTTATAAGACTTATTACAACAACCCACCAATCGACACAAGAAAACTCAAGGGGTTAACTGTTCGCTGTTGTGGCGAATAGTGAACAGTTGAGGGGGGCCAGATTGGCGTTGTGGACTCAAATTGGACTCAAACCGCACGCACTCGGGAGCCTTCGCCGTTAGACCTCGAACGCGCTGGTTCGGCCGTGATCGCGGTCCAGGTCCAGGAGGGCAGCCCAGGAAGCGAAGGCGGAACCCCGGAGGCTCAAGGGGGTTCCTGGTTGCCAGGTTACGCGGTTCACCCGCTCGGCTGCTGCCCAGGCGGGCGGTCTACAGGCGGATTTCCAGCCGACCCCTTGACTGGCGCCCGATCGACTCATCGGCTTTGCCTATCGGGCACGGGTTTTGCGTTTCAACAAAAACAATGCGTTATGTGATATAAGCAAGAATAGCGCCCGATAGGCGTTGCCTATCAACCGGCGCGAACACGTGACGTGAGGACGGCGTTACGCCGGGTCGAACAGCGCGGGGGGACGGTTGGGTGCCGGCGGCAGTCCGCACGCGGCGGCTGTGATCGCGGTCAGGTCCAGGAGGGGCAACGCCGGCAGGGGGGATCAGGGGGCGGCGCCAGAGCCAGGGGCCCCCACGGGACCGGGGGTGCGGTGCTGTTTGCCGCGGCGGGCACTGGCGGCTTTTGCGGCGCGACTCTGAACGATGCGGTTGTTTCGTCGGTTCGGATCAGCGGGGCGGCGCCGTGTCATCGGGGTTCCTCAAGAAGCGATTCCAGGGGGGTCAGGTTGACCGCGGCGAGCGGTTCACCCGCCGGACTGATCCGCATTCGGGTTTCTCCCCAACAGCCAAACCTCTTTTAACGCCGGATCGATCTGGTCATCTGTTGCCTTCGCATCAAAGGAGATTCCCGCGGCGGCGGCGTCGCGGCGCAGCTCCGACAGCGCGGCCTCGGCCTTGCCGAGCTGGTGATCAAGTTCCTTCAGGCGGGCGCGGCGCTCCACCAGGGGCAACCCTTCGTTGTCGATCGGCAGGGCCTCGATGACGCTACGGAACGCGTTCTTGATGGCTTCCGGTCCAAGCAACCAGACAAAGGCTTCTTGTCCCGGACCACTCTGGTTGGTACTCCCGCCGTGCGCCTCGTGACCAAGAAGCATTTTGCGAAAGTGATCTTCCTGTGTAAACAGTTTGCCTGCCCTTGCTGGATGTCTTGCACTCATTAAGAGAGTGCCCAGTTTCTTGCGGTAGTCGTCCGCCATGGAATCGGCCCAACGATCAACGCCGTCGATTAAATCAACCCGTGTCAAGGGCGCGGCGGCGATCTCCTCGCGTTCGCGTTTGAGGGCCTCAAGTGCGCCTTGTGCCGCGTTGTACTGTTTGCGAACCGTCGCGAGCGATGACTTGAGCCCGGTCAACTCCAAGACACCGGCAATGGATTTCAATAGATCAGCCATGGTGCATTCTCATTAAGCGGCGGCGCGGTTATTGACGCGGTTCAGCCAGTCACGGTGAAGGTCGGGGTGGGCCCGGGCGGCGGCCATGTGGGCTTGTCCCAGCGTCATGCCGTGGGCCTGGTACTGTTGCACGGCGCGCTCGTAGGTCGCGTCGGGGGCGGGCGCGGTCGCGGCGGGCACGGGGCGCGCGTTGACGCGATTCAGCCAGTCCCGATGAA
>NZ_CAIZIZ010000227.1 GCF_903933125.1 uncultured Lamprocystis sp.
CATTACGTGCTCGACCTCTGGTTCGAGAAACGGTTTGCGGTGAGCTGCGCGGGCAACGCCTACCTGATTCGCTACGCGGACGACGATGTCGCCTGTTTCGAGCAAGAAGCCGACGCTCGGGCCTTCTTAGGGGCGATGACCGAACGGCTCGCCGAATTCGACCTGGAAATCGAGCCGACCAAGACCGCGCTGTTGCGCTTCGGCAGCCAGTGCCTGGGCAACTCCGTCGTCCGGCCACACGGCGAAAGGACCTTCAGCTTCCTCGGCTTTACCCACTACGTTGGGCGGAGTCTGCGGGGGCGTTTCGTGGTCGGGCGCAACACCGACGCCAAGCGGATGCACAAGAAGCTCAAGCTGCTGAATGAGCACCTGCGGCGTTTACGCGCGAAAGGCGGTAATGCCATGCTGGCGTTCTTTATCCGGCACACGCGCGGTCATATACAGTACTACGGCGTTAGCGGTAATAGCCGAGGTCTGGCGGCCTATCTCTACGCGGCCTCCGGCCTGTTGTTCAAATGGCTCAATCGGCGCAGCCAGCGTCGTTCGCTGACGTGGAAGCGTTTTACTGCGTACATCCGTCCCCTGTTCCCCAAAGCCAGGATTCTACATGACCTCTATCCCATCCCTTGGTGGAAGACTCAAACTGGGAGCCGGATGGTGTAACACTCCAAGTCCGGTTCTGCGAGGAGCCGGGAACGAATCGCTGTATGGCAGAGATAGTGTGGCACCGCCGGGAAACCAGGCGGCAACAGAGAACACCAACGTCTGTCTAACCAGCGGTGAGAACCCGGCTTACTCTCCGACAATCTTCGGAACGATTATGCAAAATTTTCCATAATCGTTCCGAAGATTGTCAAAGCCCGAGTGAATCACGGTGGTGTGCGCCGCTGATCCTTTTAGGGAGTCAGGTCGCTCTCGATCATGGCCTTCGCGAGGATTAGCGCCCGACCCCGGGCGTCCGCTTTCCGGTACATCCCGAGTAGGTCAAGCTCGTCGGGGCTGAAGCGCATCAGCGGCTCGACGCAGAGCAGGTAGTCCGGCGTGACCGTGCCCAGGGCCTTGGCCAACAGACGGGCCTCCTCGATGCCGATGCGTCGTTGGCCCCGCTCATAGTTGCTGATCATCGAAACCGAAACCTTGCCTTCGGTTCGGTTGGACAATTGCGCTAGGGATAGGCTGGACGCGCTGCGGGCAAGGCGCAGCCGCTCGGCGATCTGAAAGTTCAGGGTGAGCCGGTCTTCGATCATGATGCCGCGGCTGGTTTGGCGGGTTTCTCGAACTCGCACCCGCTCAAAACCACAGGGTTTCCGGCGCCGCCGCATCGCGGGGCGTGACATCGACGGCAACCTGGACCGTGGTCATGTCTTTGCCGCTCTTGGTGGTGCGGGCCACGGGATCGCCACCCAGGCGACCGTACAAATTGGCGATCAGGCTCATCGGGCGGCTCCTTTGGTTGACTAAGCGCTATGGACTGGTGTCGCGTGTTGAACGGTTCCCTACGCGATTGCCGGCAATCGCCTTAGGCGATTTCCGTGAATAGGCATCCCGACTGCGCATGCGCAGAAAGCCTGTTGGGTTGTAGGGGCGAATGAATTCGCCCCTACACGGCGGTAGATCCTTTCCCGAAAATCACCTTAACCCGGAGCGTCCACCATCACCAGCGCGGCCGCTATCGCGGCGTGCAAACTCCCGAGGTCGGCGCGATCCGTTCCTGCCAGGTCCAGCGCGGTGCCATGATCCACGGAGGTGCGGATGATCGGCAGCCCCAGGGTGATGTTGACTGCCTGACCGAACCCCAGGTGCTTGAGTACGGGCAGGCCCTGATCATGGTACATGGCCAGCACGACGTCCGCTGCCGCCAGACGCTCCGGTAAAAAGGCGGTATCCGCCGGCAGGGGGCCGACCAGGTCCCAGCCGCGTTCGCGCAGGTCGTTGAGCACCGGCGTGATCACCTCGATTTCCTCCATTCCAAGGTATCCACCTTCGCCCGCGTGGGGGTTGAGCCCACAGACCAGGATGCGCGGGGCGGCGATGCCGAAGCGTCGGCTGAGGTCCGCGTGCAGGACCTCGATGACGCGGCGCAGGTGCGGCCCGGTGATGGCGGCGCTGACTTGACTCAGCGGCAGGTGGGTGGTGACCAAGGCGACCCGCAGACCCGGGGTGGCAAGCAGCATGACCGGTTGCGCGTGACACCGCTCGGCCAGGAACTCGGTGTGTCCGGTGAAGTGCAGGCCCGCCGAGTTGATGATGCCCTTATGGATCGGACCCGTGACCAGCGCATCGAAAGTGCCCGTCAGACACCCATCGCAGCCGATCCGCAGCGTTTCGAGCACATAGGCGGCATTGGCGGCATCCAGTCGGCCCGGCAGCACGGCGGCACCCAGCGATACCGGAGCGACCCATAACTCCGCCGCTGCACTCGGGCGACGGGGGGTGTCGGCCGCAAAGGGGTGGCAGCGCAGCGGCAGCCCAAGTGCATGCGCACGCGCGGTCAGCAAGTCGGGGTCGGCGACCGCGACCAACTGGGCCGCGCCGGCTTCCTGAGCCAGGCGAACCAGCAGATCAGGGCCAATCCCGGCCGGTTCTCCCGGAGTGATGACGAGCCGCGGAGTCATGCGTCGGTTCCTCTCAGCGTTCGGTGTTGGCGGCATCGAGCCGCAGTTCGACGTAAGCCTCATCGCGCAGCCGCTTCAGCCAGGCGTCGGTCGCCTCGTCCACCTTGCGCCGTTGGATCGCCTCTTTCGCCTTGAGCCGCAGCAATTCATCCGCGGTGTCCTGGCTGCGGCGCTCCTGCACCTGAATGATGTGCCAACCGAATGAGCTGTGCACCGGTTCGCTGACCTCATTGGGGGCGAGCTTGTTCATCGCCGCTTCAAACTCCGGCACGGTTTGGCCCGGATTGACCCAGCCCAGGTCGCCCCCCTTCAGGGCCGAGCCCGTATCGTCCGAATGGGCGCGGGCCAGGGTCGCGAAATCATCGCCGCCGACAATGCGCATGCGCAATTGAGCCAGTCGTATTCTGGCGTCTTCATCAGCGACCAACTCGTTGGGGCGGATCAGGATGTGGCGCGCCTTGGTCTGGGTGACGTTACCCGGCACCCCGCCCTTGATCTCCGCCAGCCGGATGATGTTGAAGCCGCTCGGGCTGCGGATCGGATCGGTGATCTCACCTTGTGCCATGGTTTGGGCCTTGTCCGCGACCAGGCTCGGTACCGCGGCCATCTCGAACCATCCCAGGTCGCCGCCTTGCAGGGCGGTGCGCCCCTCGGAACTGGCGGCGGCAACCGCGGCGAAATCCGCCCCGCCGCGCAATCTGGCGACCAGCTGCTTGGCCTTGGCCTCGGCTTGGGCAATCTGGGCGGGTGACGGATTATCGGGCAGTGCGATCAGGATGTGCTGCAGCCGCACCTGTTCACGCGGCATCAGTTGGCCCTTGTCGCGCTGGAGGAAGCGCTCCACCTCTTGGTCGCTGACCTGGATGGTGCCCACGACCTCCTGGTTTTGCAGGCGGCCGGTCAGGATCTGCATGCGGGTGTCCTCGCGAAAGGCCTCAAAGCGCATTCCGCTGCTTTCCAGCGTGGCCTGCAGCTCTTCGATCGAGAGATTGTTACGGCTCGCGATCGACTGGATCGCACTGGTCAGGGCGGCCTCGTCGACCGTGATGCCGAGTTGTTTGGCGCGCTGCTGCTGGAGCCGTTTCAGGATCAGCCGCTCCAGCACCTGCTTGCGCAACTGCTCCGGCGGGGGTACCGGGGTGCCCTGTTCCTGAAGTTGGGGGATCGTCTGCGCCATTTCGCGGGACACCTCGCTTTGCACCACCACGTCATCATTGACAATGGCGACGATCGAGTCGAGTTCTTCGGCGTTGGCGAGCGGGTGAGTCAGGCCCAGGCAAAGCAGGCCGGCGACCAACCAGAACAGCGCCCTGAAGGTGGTGTGTGGCGGTGTGTGCGGGCCGTCATGATCAGTCCGAGTCATAGCCATAGATTCCGTGTTCCAGGAGTTTGTCGATTTTGTTGCCGAGTGAACCCAGGCCGGCGAGTTCGAGTTGCAGCATCACGCTGGTGTTCCCCTCGCTCTCGGCCGTGGTTTTGAGATGACGCGCGAGAATCCGCAAGCGCCAGCAGCAGCGGCCGAATTCGATTCCCGCAAAGGCGTCGACGGTGTCGGAGTCGAGCAGCGAGTAGAGCCAGCGCCCGACCAGGCTGATCTGCGGTGTCAGCGGCAGGCGAAATGACAGGTCCGTATTCTCGTAACGCTCGGGCTCGGTCTGGCCCAGATTGTAGCGATACGCGAAATTGAACACCCGATCATCTCCCGGGGCATAGCGGAACTGCACCACGCGCTTCTCCCATTGATTGCTTGAGAGATTCGGATCCCACTGAAAGCTGGCACGGGCATTCCACCCCGGTGCGGGGTTGGTGGACAACTCACCCGCCACCGACGAGGTTGTGGTTTCATCCGCCGACACACCCGTGAGTTGTACCCGGCGCTTGTCGAAGTAATACACCTGACCCAGGCTGGCGCGCAACCATTCGCGACCGCTCTTGTTGCCCAGGGTGCGGGAGGTTAAGCCGATCGTGAAGCGGTTCTCGTCGCCGACGCGGTCATACCCGGTGAACCGATTCGGTTTGAACAGGCTGGCGTAGCTGAAATCCAATAGGGTGGTGTCGAACAGCGGGGTGTCGGACTGGTTCTCATAGGGTGTCGCGACATAATAGAAACGAGGTTCCAGGGTCTGCAGGGCACCCTGACCGAACCAGTTGAGATCGCGCTCGAAGACCAGTCCGGCGTCCATGTCGAAACTGGGAATCAGAAAGGATTGCACCGACGCGGTGCCCGGTTGCGTGTCCGCCAGATCATAGCCGGTCGCATACAGGCGCACGCGCGGAATCAGGTGACCAAAGCTGCGCCGCAACGGCAATCGCAACGAGGGCAGCAAGACGCCACGATTGCCGTGGACCTTCGCGTGGTGGTCGAAGTAATCGTAACGTCCTTCGAAGGCATACTCGAGCAGACCCCAGCGGGTCCGCGGGACATCCACTTGGATATGCGGGAGTTGGCCGTAGGGGCGATTGGCAGGCGAGATCGTCGGGTCGACGGTCTGGAAGCCCTGTAACCAGGCTTGCACGCTGTAGGTGCCGCCGTTGTACGAGAGATTGCCCCGCTGGACCAGATTGCGCACGCTGGTGACGTCCAGGCTGTTGCCGAAGTCGGCCAGGTACTGGTCGTCCGAGACCATGGCGTAGTCGATTGAGGTACCCCAACGTCCGCCTAAGGTACCGGTCTGTTCCAGTCGCAGCGCCCCCCGCGTTCCGAGGTCCGGGTCCGCGGCATCGTGCGGCAGGATTTCGCCGTTGATCTCGGTCTTCTGATTACTCGTGAGGTGACGGACCTGGGCGCCGAGCATCAGCCCGCGTGTGCTCATGAAGCGGGGGGTGATGGTCGCGTCCAGGTTCGGGGCAATGTTCCAGTAATAAGGCAGGATGATGTCCGTGCCGGTGGTGTCGGAGGAGCCCACCGTCGGGATCAATAATCCGCTGCGCCGCCGGTCGTCGATCGGGAAGGTCATGTAGGGTGTGTAAAACACGGGCAGATTGCCAAACTGCAAGCGCGCATGACGGGCGGTACCCAAGCCTTCCGGGTGGTCGAGCAGCAGGCTGCGTGCGTGGATGGACCAGTCGTAACGGCCGGGTGGGCACGTGGTGTAGGTCACCTCGCGATAGCGGGTGATCTGACCAGGCAGGAGGTCGGCCGTGGCGGCGGTGCCGCGCAGGTTGGCATCGCCGGACAGGCGATAATGGACATTCTGGAGGGTCCCTTCCTTGGTGCGCAGGTTGTAATCCGCGGAGTCGGCGGTCAGCCGTGCGGGCGGGTACTCCAGATAGACATTGCCCTGTGCGTCGACCGCGCCGGTGCGCCGATGATAGCGGGAGCGATCCGCCTCCAGGCGTTGGTCGCCCTGGAGGATTTCGACGTCCCCTTGCAGGCGCACGACCCCGCCGGTTTGGTCGTAATCGGCCTGATCGGCGGTGGCATCGACCGGCACATTGGGGTTCGCCGCGGGGGCCGCGCCGCCTCCGGTGCCGCGGCCCGGCGGTCCGCACCGTTCCCAGGGCAGTCCGGCGTGCAGTCGGGCCTCGGCATCGCGCGTCACCACTTTCGGCTGCGGGCCAAGGGCCGCGTTCATCCGTGCCGTATCCGCTGCGGTGGATGGTTGATCCGGCGGCGGCAGGACCAGCGGGGCGATGCCGGTGAACACCGGGCGTGCCGGGTCCAGGACGATCGGCAACGTCAGGCGGGCCGGTTCCGGGGGCTGGGACACCTGGGCTGACGGTGGAGTTTCAGCCGGTAGCGCCGGTGCGACCACCCGCTCGGGGATGGGGTCCGGTGTCGGTTTCGGGCGATCGGTTGCTGCCGGCCCCGCCGCCGCGGGAAGGGGATCGCTCGCGACTCGCGTTGGCGGAGGTGTGTCCGTCGCCGTTCGGGCCGGCGGGGTTGGGGCTGGAGCGGCCGGTGCCGGGGGTGTCGCGTCTGACGGTTGCGCGGTCGCGGCAGGCACTGCGGCAATGTCCGCGGGGCTCGCGGGCGCTGTGGCTCCGGTCGACCCCTGATCCGTGACCGGGTCGGGCGATTCCGCGCGGACATCCGCCTGAGCCGGCGTGCCGTCTGGCGACACGGGGGTAGGGCAATCCGCGGCGCTGCCTGAACCCTCGGCCGCGCCCTGGTCCGGCGCTTGGCCGGAGTCCTGGTCGGCACAAGGCCGCGGACCGACCGCGGCGCTCTCGGGAAGCGTCTGCGATGGGCTCAAGGCGACCAGAATGAGCGCAACGGTTAGGATTAGGGAACGCACGACATGGACGGATTGGGAATTCGCTGCAACCATGTCACATTCTTCGCGGGCCAGCAATGCGGTTATCCTGGAAAAAATGGTCAGCCGTCAGCGCTCGGCCGACCGCTCGCGCTTGAACAGCGCGTCGGGTGCGGTGCCGCGGCCCCGTTCGGCCCCGTTCGGCCACGAAAACCGCGGCGAACGCGACGTTGAATGCGCGTGCCTGAGGGCTGGCCGCGCGGCCTGGGGTTATTGTTGTCACCATCGCTGAGGGAATCATCTTGACTGCACGGCATGAGCTATTAACACATTGGGTCGCCATGGTACTCGGTAGGGAGGATTTCGTGCTGGAACCGGCCTCTTCCGACGCCAGTTTTCGCCGCTACTGGCGGGCCCGCTGGCAGGAGAACACCATGATTTTGATGGACGCTCCGCCCGCGCACGAGGACTGCGGTCGTTTTGTCGACCTGGCGCGGCGCCTGCGCGCCATCGGGCTGCATACCCCGGAAATCCACGCCGAGGACCGGACCAACGGCTTTCTCGCCTGCTCCGACCTGGGCGACCGGCTCTATTTGACCGAACTTGATGAGCAGAGTGCGGACCGGCTCTATGGGGACGCACTCGCCGCCCTGGCGGTCATTCAGGCCTGCGGTCCGCTGGACGGTCTGCCGCACTATGATGACGCCTTCCTGCATCGCGAGTTGGAGATCTTCCGCGAATGGTTCCTCGTCCGCCACCTGGGGCTGGTGCTTACCCCCGAGGAAACGGCCGGCTGGGTCCGTGCGGGCGACTGTCTGGTGGCCAGTGCGCTGGAGCAGCCACAGGTTTGTGTCCATCGGGACTATCACTCGCGCAACCTGATGATCACCGATCCGCCGAGTCCGGGCATCCTGGATTTTCAGGACGCGGTGGTCGGACCCATTACCTACGATCTGGTCTCATTGCTCAAGGACTGCTACATCGCCTGGGCGCCCGAGCGGGTCACCGACTGGGCCTTGGGCTATCTCCAACTGGCCGTCCAGTCCGGGGTGCTGCCGGACATTGAGCCGGCGCGCTTCCTGCGCTGGTTCGACCTCATGGGCACTCAGCGTCATCTGAAGGCCTGCGGTATCTTCGCCCGGCTCAACCATCGCGACGGCAAGGCGCATTATCTCAACGATATCCCGCGCACACTAGGCTATATCCGCGCGGTCTGTGCCCGTTATCCGGAACTGGCGGATCTGGATCGGCTGTTGACCGAGCGGGTCGACCCGGCCATGGTCATGGGCAGCGCGCCCGCGAGACCCTGACGATGTCACTGAACGAGGCCGACACCTGCCGCATCCATGTCACCCCCCGGCTGCGCGCCGCCGGCTGGGAGGAACCGCCCCATGCGCTCGCGGAGCAGCAGACCTATACCGCCGGCCGCGTTCGGATCATCGGCGGCAAGGCCGTACGCGGAGAGCGCAAGCGGGTGGATTATTTTCTGCTCTACACCCGCGACTACGCCCTCGCCGTGGTCGAGTCCAAGCCGGAAGACGCGCCCGTGGGCGCCGGGCTCCAGCAGTCGAAAGGCTATGCCGAGGACCGGGATCTGAAATTTGCCTATGCCACCAACGGGCATTGGATCATCGAGTTCGATTTTATCACCGGCACCGAAACCAGCCTGGACGCCTTTCCCACGCCCGATGCGCTGTTCGCACGCGTGCAGGCGGCTCAGGGTCTCAGCGCTGCAGCGGCGTCGCGCCTCCTGACCCCCTCCTATCATGTGCCGGAGGCTCAGCCCCGCTACTATCAGGAGATTGCCATCAACCGCGCGCTGCGGGAGATCCTCCAGGGTCGGCGGCGCTGCCTGGTGTGCATGGCCACCGGGACCGGCAAGACCCTGGTTGCCTTTCAGATCTGTTGGAAGCTGTGGAACGCCTGCTGGAGCCGCGACGGCACGCGCGAGCGCAAGCCGCGTATTCTGTTTCTGGCCGACCGTAATCTTCTGGTCGATGACCCCAAGGACAAGCACTTCGCCCCGTTCGGCGAGGCGCGTTGGAAAATCGAGGGCGGCCGTGTCCGCAAGAGCCGTGAGATCTATTTCGCGACCTATCAGGCCATCGCTGAAGACAAGTCGCGCCCCGGTCTCTACCGCCAATTCCCGCGGGATTTTTTCGATCTCATCATCGTCGACGAGTGTCACCGCGGCAGTGCCCGGGACCAAAGTCAGTGGCGCGAGATCCTGGAGTGGTTTGAGCCGGCCTATCAGCTTGGGATGACCGCGACACCGTTGCGGGAGGACAACCGCGACACCTACGCCTACTTCGGCAACCCCATCTATACCTACAGCCTGCGCCAGGGTATCGAAGACGGATTCCTCGCCCCGTATCGGGTGCATCGGGTCGTGACCGACGTGGACGCCACGGGCTGGCGCCCGAGCCGCGACGAACTGGACCGCTTCGGGCGCGCGATCCCCGACGAGCACTACGAGACCAAGGACTTTGAGCGCATCATCGCGCTCAAGGCCCGCACCCAGGCCGTCGCCCGGCATCTCACCGACTTCATGCGCCGCACCGACCGCTGGGCCAAGACCATCGTGTTCTGTGTCGATCAGGAGCACGCCGCCGCCATGCGCCAGGCCCTGACCAACCTCAATCAGGATCTGGTCGCCAAGCATCCGCATTACGTCGAGCGCGTGACGTCCGACGAGGGCGACCGGGGCCGCGCCCTGCTCAGCCGCTTCCAGGAGCCCGACGAGCCGACACCCGTCATCCTCACCACCTCGCACATGCTCACCACCGGCGTGGACGCGCCGACCTGCAAGAACGTCGTTCTGGTGCGTGTCATCAACGCCATGACCGAATTCAAGCAGATCATCGGGCGTGGCACGCGGATGCGCGAGGACTACGGCAAGACCTGGTTCAACATCATCGACTACACCGGCTCGGCGACCGCGCGCTTCGCCGACCCCGATTTCGACGGCTTCCCGGAAGCCATGGACCTCACCGTGATCGATGCGCAGGGCCGGGAGACCGGCACCGATGACCTGGACCCGACCCGGATCGAGGCGGTCGCACCGGGCGACGCGGCGCCGGGCGAACCCGGCATCGGCGATGGCGCAGATGGTACAGAACCGACACCGCCGCTGAAATACTATGTCGACGGTGGTCAGGTTCAGATCATCGCCCATGTCGTCTCCGAACTGGACGACGACGGCAATCAACTGCGGGTGATCCAATACACCGACTACACTGCCGCCCAGATCCGCACCCTGTTCCGCACGCCCGACGCCCTGGCTGCCGACTGGGCCGATCCGGTCAAGCGCGAGGCGATCCTCGATCAACTGAACCGCCGCGGTATCGCGTTTTCACATTTGGCCGAGGCGGCGGGCCACGCGGACGCCGATCCGCTGGATCTGCTGTGTCATCTCGCGTTCCAGCGCCCGTTACGCACCCGTCGGGAGCGGGCGGAGCACCTGCGCAAGAACCAGCCGGATTTCTTCGACCAATTCAGCGCCGTCGCCTGCGGCATCCTCGACGCCTTGCTGGATCAATACACCGAGCACGGTCCAGACGAATTTCGGATTCCGCACGCCCTCCAGGTCCCGCCCATCGCCATCCACGGTAACCCCATGGAGATTGCCGACCTGTTCGGCGGGCCGGTCGCCATGCGTCAGGCGGTCAATCGGCTGCAGAGCCTGCTTTATGCGGAGATCGGAAATCGCTGAATCTGGGGCGGATGTTTCACCACAGAGGACACAGAGGACACAGAGTGATTAAGCTAAGACGTTTCGGTGAAACCGAGTTCCAGGCTGCTTGCTTGCCGCCCGAACTGCCTGAATAATGCCGATACTTTGATGTCGCCTGGAGGCGAGAGTATGGCTGGTCTCCGCGGTGTGTCCGGCGCGCTGCGTACCTGGCTCAAGCAGCAGGCCCGCGCCCATCATCGTTCGGTGAATCGGGACGCTAAAGCGCTTATCGAGTCGATTCGGGCGGATAGCGCCCCGGCACGATCGCGTCCGTCCGCGCAAGACATCCTCGCCAGGGCCGACCGTTTCGCGAGCCTTCCCGTACTGGACACGCGTACAGCAGACGAGATCATCGGCTATGACGAAGCCGGTCTGCCCAGCCGATGACTGCCCCGGTGGTGATTTCAGGCTGACGGACATTCAATCGGCAATCCCGCCACTGCCTGACCTCCGTCGTCAGGGTCCGCCGGCCTACCCCGTCCCGCTCTCCCGGCGACCTCAGCCCAAGCCCCTGGACCGCTCACCCATGCCCCCCAAGAAGCCAGTCACACCCCAGACCACCGCGCAGCAGCTCGGGGCCATCATCAAGTCCGCGCGCAACATCATGCGCAAAGACAAGGGCCTCAATGGTGACCTGGACCGGCTGCCCATGCTCACCTGGATCATGTTCCTCAAGTTCCTCGACGACATGGAGCACCTGCGCGAGACCAACGCCGCGTTGGCGGGGACGCCCTTTCGCCCGGATATCGCGCCGCCCTACCGCTGGCGCGACTGGGGTGCGGATGCCGGCGGTATCACCGGTGCTGAACTGATCGCCTTCGTCAACAATGACGAGGCCATGCGTCCCAACGGCACCCGCGGGGCCGGGCTCTTCTATTACCTGCGCGGGCTGCGCAGCGTGGATGGGGCCGATCGGCGCGATGTCATCGCCACCGTGTTCAAGGGCATGCAGAACCGCATGGCGGACGGCTACCTGCTGCGCGACGTGATCACGTTGGTCGACGGCATCCACTTCACCGCCTCCGCGGAAATGCACACCTTGAGCCGGCTCTACGAGACCCTGCTGCGCGAGATGCGCGATGCGGCCGGTGACTCGGGTGAGTTCTACACCCCGCGCCCGGCGGTGCGCTTCATGGTCCAGGTGATGGATCCGCGCCTGGGCGAGACTGTGCTGGACCCCGCCTGCGGGACCGGCGGCTTCCTGGTGGAGTCGTTCGTCCATCTGCAGCAGCAATGCCGCTCGGTCGCCGATCTGGCCACCCTTCAGGAGACGAGCATCCGCGGCGGCGAGGCCAAATCCTTGCCCTACCTGCTGGCGCAGATGAATTTGCTGTTGCACGGGCTCAACTACCCGCGCATCGACCCCGGCAACAGCCTGCGCGTTCCGTTGCGTGACCTCACCGATCAGGACCGGGTGGATCTGATCCTGACCAATGTCCCTTTCGGCGGTGAGGAAGACCGCGGCATCCTGAGCAACTTCCCCAAGGACCGCCAAACCGCGGAGACCGCGCTGCTCTTCCTGCAACTCATCATGCGCCGTCTGAAACGCCCCGGGCCGGGTAACGACCGGGGCGGTCGGGCCGGCGTGATCGTTCCCAACGGCACCCTGTTCGGCGACGGTGTCTGTGCCCGCGTGAAGGAAGACCTGCTCAAGCACTATCATGTGCATACCATCGTGCGCCTGCCCGAGGGCGTCTTCGCGCCCTATACCGACATTCCGTCCAACCTGATCTTCTTCGACCGTTCCGGGCCGACCGAGACGATCTGGTACTACCGGGTCCCGCTGCCCGCCGGTCGGCGCAAATTCACCAAGACCAAGCCGATGGAAGACGCCGACCTCGCGGCCTGTCTGGCCTGGTGGGTTGACCGGAAAGAAGGCGCCGATGCCTGGCGGGTCAATGTCGCGGATGTACTCAAGTACGACGCCGAGGGGCGGTTGCTGTCGGTCAATCTGGATATCAAGAATCCGCATGGGTTGGAGGCGTTGGAGCATCGGGAGCCGCTGGAGCTGCTGGACGACATGCTGAGAAAAGAGCGCCGGGTGAATGATCTGCTTGCCGAGATCAGAACACTCATTGACCGGACAGCCGCGTGATGCGTCATTGGCAATCGGTAGAACTCGGTAGCGTGCTTCGCAAATCCGATCGGTGGATAACGATTGATCCTGATGCGACCTACCAGGAGGTGACCGTTCGGCTAAAGGGGAAAGGGGTCGTCTCCCGCGGCTTTCGGCAAGGGATCGAGATGGGCGGCGACCGGCGTCTTGAGGTCTGTCCAGGACAATTCATTCTCTCGCGCATCGACGCGCGACATGGTGCGTCCGGTATCATCCCCGCGGAATTAGCCGGTGCGGTCGTTACCAATGACTTTCCAGTCTTCGACTGCGATGAATCAAGGCTCAGGCCGCGTTATTTGTCCTGGCTCAGCAAGACCGAGGCTTTTGTCGAAGCCTGTCGGACCACGAGCGAAGGAACAACCAACCGGGTACGTTTGCGTGAGGAATTGTTCTCCAGGATTGCGATCGTTGTTCCTCCGGTGATTGAACAGGATCAGGTTGTTGCGAGGATCGAGGCGGTTACAACCCGCCTCGACGAGGCACGGCGGCTGCGCCAGGAGATCCAAGGCGACGCCAAGGCCCTGCTGCACAGCGTCTTTCACCGCTTGATCCAAGGCGCCGCGTATCGCCCGCTTGCGGAAGTCGCCCCCATCGTTCGGCGACCAGTCGCGATTGAACTGGACGGCGTCTACCCCGAGTTGGGGGCGCGCTCATTCGGCAAGGGTCTTTTCCATAAGCCGACCCTGAGCGGCGCGGATCTCGATTGGCAGAAGCTCTTTCGCGTTCATACCGGGGATCTGGTCATCAGCAACATTAAGGCCTGGGAGGGCGCTATCGCCGTTGCCGGAGAGGCCGACCATGGCCGGGTCGGCTCGCACCGCTACATCACCTGCGTTGCCAGGGACGGGATCGCCACCCCTGAGTTCCTATGCTTTTATCTCCTGACGAACGAAGGGATCGAGCAGGTGCAGGGCGCCTCACCCGGAAGCGCGGACCGCAACCGGACCCTGGCGATGGGCCGTTTGGAGCAACTCATCGTGCCGGTTCCCACGATCGAGAAACAGAGAGAATTCAGCACGCTTCAAGTCAAGGTGACCGCTATCCAACAGACCCAAGCCGCCAACCAACCCGAGCTGGACGCCCTGCTTCCCGCCGTGCTGGATAAAGCCTTCAAAGGCGAGCTATAACCGAGCGGGCCGTGATCGTCGTTCCGGCCGCCGGAAGACCGGAGGCCGAGGCTTTAGCCGGTCGACATTGCGTCTGCGTTGGGCTTGTTCGGCTAACGGCGATGGAAGGAACATCAGCCACCCCGGAAGATGAATGTCTCCCGTGGGAGCGGCGTCCCGCCGCGATGGGTGCCGCGGTGATCTCGAACGGTAGGGCGACGCGCCCGGCCCCATCGCGGCGGGACGCCGCTCCCAC
>NZ_CAIZIZ010000228.1 GCF_903933125.1 uncultured Lamprocystis sp.
GCGGACCCTACGGTAACACCGTGATCTGTAGGGTCCGCTGTGCGGACCGACGACCGTGCAGAGCGCGCGGTGGCCGGGTTTATGAGCAAGGCCGCCTCGGCCCCCGGTGGCCGGAACCATGACCAAGGCCGCAAGACCAAGCCCAACACCGTCCGGACCTCGATCAACAGGAATCCGACATGAGTGAGCTCAGCCTACTGTATCAAACCGATTATGCAACCTGGGCGCAACGCCATGCCGAGCTGTTGCGCGCTGGACGCTACACGGAATTGGATCTCGAACATTTATTGGATGAGCTCAGCGACATGAGCAAAAGCGAGCGTCGTGAACTGGAAAGCCGGCTGTTGATTCTGCTCGCCCATTTATTGAAATGGGAATACCAATACCGCGACCTGTCCGACCGCTGGCGCGAATTCAAGGGCGATAGCTGGCGCACGACCATCGTCGAACAACGCAAGCAGCTTGCCGTGCTGCTGCGTCAATCCCCCGGCCTGAAATCCATTCTCCCCGACGCCATCGCGAGCGCCTATACCGACGCTATCGACCTGGCAAGCAAGGAGACGCGCCTGCCGCCGGAGACCTTTCCGGCGCTGTGCCCCTACCAGGTCGCTGAACTGTTCGCGGACGACTACTATCCTGGCCCAGCGCAACACGAAGATGGCCATGACTGACGATTGCGCCAAAGTAGCGCCATCGGACGTGATCACCGGACAAGGGGCGGGTTTCAAACCCGCCCCTACACCAAGGGTCTGTGCGGATATCAGGTAGTAAACCGCCCAAGGTCCGGTGATCGTGACCGGGGCGCCCCAACCGGACGCCGACGCTTTAGCGGGCGGCGCCCCCGCATCCGGCTGAAGCCTCGACGGTCTGTTGTGCGGCGACAAGCGATCCGGACTCACCCAGCCCCAGGAGCCGCCACCGTTAGCGAAGAGCGCCACTACCAAGCCCTGCGCCTGTTGCACCAACCCCGACCTTTCCCAACGCGCCCTGGCCCGCGCACTAGGCGTCAGCGTCGGCTCGGCCAACTTCTGCGTGCGCGCCCTGGTCGAGAAAGGCTGGATCAAGATCTAGAACTTTTGCACCAGCAAGGACAAACGGGCCTACGCCTACCTGCTCACCCCGCAAGGCATCGAGCAAAAAGCGCAGATCACCCGGCGCTTCCTCCAGCGTAAAGAAGCCGACTACCTGGCCCTGGAAGCCGAGATCGCCCGCCTGCGTCTGGAGGTCGGTGCGCAGCGCGACCACGCGCTTGACGACGCCAGTTGACCGGTGGTTTCGACCGACCGGGCCTAGCCGACGGCCCGCACCTGGTCGACAAGGCTGTCGTGGAAGGTCAGGTCCGTTTCCGATGTCACGCTGCCGCCGTTCGCCGATCACCCAACTGATGCCGAAAAAACCACTCCCGCCCGCCGTCCGGCGCGACGATTACGATACGCCCTGGAAAGACATGCTCGACCGCTGGCATCGGCAGTTTCTCGAGTTTTTCTTCCCCGTGGCCGCCGCTGAGATTGACTGGTCGCGCGGCTATGATCCTCGACAAAGAACTCCAGAAAGTCACCCGTCGCGCGGTCGTGGGGCGCCGCCATGTGGACAAGCTGATCAAAGTCTGGCGGCGCACTGGGGAGGAGACCTGGGTGTTGATTCACACCGAGGTACAAGGTAACCGGGAAGCAGATTTCCCGCGGCGCCTGTATACCTATCACTCGCGACTGACCGACCGTTACAACCGTCCGGTCGCCACCTTCGTCGTGCTGACCGACGATCATCCCAATTGGCGCCCCGTGCGCTACGAGCACGCGCTGTGGGGTTGCCGGGCGCTCTTGGAGTTCCCCAGCATCAAGCTGCTGGATTATCGTGACCGCACGGCCGAACTGGAGGCCAGCCCCAACCCCTTTGCGCTGGTCGTGTTGGCGCACTTGGCGGCCACCGCGACCCGCCGCGATCCGGCCGCGCGGCTCGAACACAAGATCGGCCTGACGCGCCGACTCTATCGCCTCGGGCTGGAGCGCGATGCGATCTTGAGTCTCTATGCCTTCATCGACTGGGTGTTAGCGTTGCCCGACGCCTTGGAAGAAGACTACCATCAATGCATTCAAGCGATCGAGGAAGCCGAGCACATGCAATACGTCACCACTGCCGAGCGCATCGGGATTCAGAAAGGCCGTAAGGAAGGTCGTAAGGAGGGCCGTAAGGAAGGTCGTAAGGAGGGTCGTAAGGAGGGTCGTAAGGAGGGTCGTAAAGAGGGTCGTAAAGAGGGCGAGGTCGCCATGCTCTTGCGCCTGATCGCCCGCAAGTTCGGTCCGCCCACCGAACCCGTGCGCGAGCGTATCGAGCGTGCCGACCCCGAAACCCTGGTGGAGTGGTCCGACCGCATCCTGACCGCCCAGACCCTTGACGAGGTGCTCCACTAACGCGCGGCAGCCCCCAAGGCATCCTGCCGCATCCAGTGGCCCCGTGGGAGCGGCCTGCGGCCGCGATGGGGCCGCGCCGAGTGCCGCGCGCATCCGCGATCCCCGCGGCAGCGCCGCGCGGCCGCAGGCCGCTCCCAC
>NZ_CAIZIZ010000229.1 GCF_903933125.1 uncultured Lamprocystis sp.
ACGCGGTCATAATCGATGTTGAGCCCGAGACGCACCGTGCCCAGGACCAAGATCTTCCACTGCTCCATGCCGGGACGCCCGGTATGCGCATCGGCCTTCCCATGAAGCCCCTCGGGGATGACTTCCTCCAAAATGGCAAACACCCGCTCCCGCACCGCGGCCGTGGTGTAGATGTATTGCAGGCCCCGCAGTCACTGCGGAATGTCGTCCCGCGATTTGGGGTCCAGCACGATGGCGGCAATGTCCACCTCACCGAGCTGCAACTGGGGATTGATGACCTGGCGCATGGGGGGTATCGAATGACGAAGTTTAACGGGTTCTTATTCGGTTTGGGGCCGAATGCCCCTGGGAAACCGGCTGCGTGTACATCTTGGCTTTTGCAAATCAGTGGGTTACGAATTTCACTCGCGCCCCATTGGGAGCGCGCTGCACCAGCTTCGATCTTGGGATCAGATTATAACAGATTGTGCAGCTTGATGTTTTGCGGTTTACTTTCAGGCACTACTTAGATATAATTCATGCTCCGTGAAGCGATACCAAAGCTGACGACGACACTGCGTAAGGTGGGCGGTTCGGTCATGTTGACTGTGCTCCCCGCCATCTTGGACCTGCTGCACCTGCGGGCCGGCGAGACCGTTGATGGGGGCCGACTGGTGATCGAGTCGAGCCCGACACCGCACTACAGTCTGGACGAACTGTTGGGCCAATGCGACGCATCGGCTGAGGTCAGCGACGAGGATCGCGTCTGGCTCGACGACCGCCCGGTCGGTCGTGAGCTGCTGGAGTGGAGCGCGGCGCTATCTGGCTTGTGTCGCTCGACCCGAGCGCGGGGCACGAGCAGCAGGGTACGCGTCCGGTCTTGGTGGCCTCTCCGACCGCCTTCAATCGGCTGACCAAAACCACGGTGGTGGTGCCGATCACCAGCGGCGGCAACTTCGCCCGCAGCAAGGGATTCGCGGTGTCACTCGTAGGCGCCGGGACGAGCACCACGGGTGTGATTCGCTGCGATCAGCCGCACACCCTCGACCTGCGCGCACGCAATGCCTACAGGCTGGAAACCGTACCGGCTTCTATCATGGACGAAGTGCTGGCACGGTTGGCTCCGCTCTTCAACTAAAGCTGTTTCAGCTTCCTGGGGGCCAGCGTTTGATGTCACACTTCGACCTAACCACGCGCCCCTAAGCGGTGTCGGCACGGCAGCCGCACGGCAATGTGACGACCCGCCAACCCCAATGCCCCCAACTGACCACGATGCCTGAATCGACCGACAGCCCCACCCTTGACCGTTACGTCAGCTTCCTCGGCCTGGATTGCGACGCCAAAGCGCGGCAATTTGTCGACATTTTGCGTACCGCGATGGCCAAAGACGGACGGCAAGAACCGTTCTGGGATTATTTCGCCGCCAAACTGGACGGTACTCAGGGGCCGACCCATCATGATGCGCTTTACCATATCCACTGCCACCTCAACGATCTGCGCGACCTGTTGGAGCGCTGGGACGAGGCCGACCTGGCCGCCATGCTCGAATCACTCGAGATCGAATGCTGTTAGCAGGCCGTTCCGTTTAATCTCGTCGATCGGCACTGGCTGAGCCTTTCCATCCCTGGCCCTGGATTCCGGCATCCTGCCGGAATGACGGGGGTGGTCTTGCGCGACTCAAGGTATGGCCTTCCTACCTGATATCCGGACAGACCCGTGGTGTGGTGGCGGGTTTGAAACCCGCCCCTACATCCGGTTATCACGCCCGATGGCTATATAACGCGGCACGCGTCGGTTCAGCCGACGGCGCCGTTCCATGACTTACCGATTCACAGACCCCATGCCGACAGAACCAACGATTTCAGCCATTGCCCACGTCATTCAGCTCTCGGTCGCGCCGGTCTTCCTGCTCTCGGGGATCGCGGCGATCCTCGGGGTCATGGCGGCCCGCCTGGCGCGCGTGGTCGATCGCGCCCGCGCGATCGAAGAAGAGGTAATGGCCAAGCCGCTCCCCCCGGGTCCGCTCCATGAAGAATTGGCGGCCTTGTCGCGGCGGGCGCAAATCATCAGTCTGGCCATCGGACTGTGCACCACCACCGCCCTGCTGATCTCGGCGGTGATCGCGGTGCTATTTCTCAGTGCCATGTTTTCTTTCGAAAGCTCAGCGGTTGTCGCGAGCCTGTTTGTCGCGGCCATGTTGACCTTGATTGCCGCGCTGATCCTGTTATTGCGGGAGATTCTGTTCGCGACTGCCGGTTTGCGCTTTGGGCCGCGTTAGCGCGGCGACGCCGCCACAGCAGGAACAGGCCCGACGCCAAGAGCCCGAGCGTGTCCGGCGCCGGGATGGCCTTGATCTCTCCCGGCGATCCGGTGCCCGCGTCCTCGGCGTGCAGCAAACGCAGGGCCGCGGCGCCGTCTGCAAAGCCCTGAACCCAGGTCACCTCGTCGACACCGGCCGCCAAGGCAAAAATGCCGACGAGGCGGTATTGGCCGACCAGTGGGCCGCTGATCCGGTCACGCTCGAACAGGCACTCCAGGCCACCCAGCCGGGTGCCCGGACTCTCCGCCTTCACCGAGTCGTTAAGTAATGCGGCTGCCGGACGAGTCGCCAATGCCGGTAAGCTGCCGAAGGCATTGAAGTCCGCGCCGCGGAAGTCACCGAAGCGATCGGTCCTGGCGCCAAGATGCAGGGATCCGCCCAGGGGCTCAGGCGCGCGGTCCGCGCTGCCGTCACCCAGGTTCGGGTCGGTCACCGGAACGGCCATCGCACTGTCGACGGACAAAGCGCGGCCCTCCGGGTCGTGGAAGTAGTCCAGGTCCTCGCCGACGAAAGTAAAATCGGCCAAGGTCCGCTCCGTCGTCAGGAGGCCGGCCGCGAGCGGCATGGCGCACAACAACAGGCTGCACGCGAGCCAGACAGAGCGCGCTTGCGTCCTGCCAAAGCGCTGACCAGGCATGCGATCACCGGCCATGAGAGCGCGGCGACCTCAGAGCAGTTTTTCGATCGCCTTCTCGATCTTCCCGCCGTCCGGTGCGGTGAAACTCACGTAGTGATCGACCAGATTCCCTTGGCGATCGATCAAATACTTGTAGAAGTTCCACTTGGGGTAAGGGGCGCCGGCCGCGGCGAGTCGCTCGAACAGGGGTGTCGCGCTGCCCTTGGTGACGCTGACTTTCTCGAACATCGGGAACTCGACCGCGTAGGTCAGGCGGCAGAATTTCTGAATTTCCTCCTCGCTCCCCGGCTCCTGACTCATAAAATCGTTGGACGGGAAGCCCAGCACGACGAATCCCTGATCCTTGTATTTGCGGTAAAGTGCTTCGAGCCCCTCGTACTGGGAGGTGAAGCCGCATTTGCTGGCGGTGTTGACGACCAGGATCACCTGGCCGCGGTAGGCCTCACACAGGTTCACCTGCTCATCCCCCGCCAGCCGACGCAAGGTGACGTCCAGCAAGGGTGGACAGGATGTGGGGTCGGCACCGGCGCTGACCGCGGCGAGACCAAGGGCGAACAAAGCTGTTTTCACGTCAAGTCTCCAATAATATAGCCTTCGTCCGATATCCAGACAGACCCTTAGGGATAGGGGCGGATTTGAAACCCGCCCCTACGTCCGGTAATCACGTCCGACGGCTATGAAAGGCCAAAAAGCGGTCAGCTCGCAGGCTGGACGGCTGGGAGATAGTGTGCCCCTGGGGGAATGCAACCAGTCCCGACCCGACCAGAACCGAGGCAGCCGGTGATTTGAATGCAGCGACCTGAGGACCAATGTCCTGGGAAGCGAGGCGGATCGGATCGGCGCGCCCCGCGACTTCTTAATCATCAGCAACTCCCCGATGTAAACGGAACGAAAATGAGCGAATGGGTCAAAGGCACGGTCGTCGGCAAACACCTGTGGACCGACGGGCTTTACAGTATACAGATCGACGCCCCGATGGCGGATTTCATGGCAGGTCAGTACACGAAAATCGCCCTGGATATCGGCACCGATCGCGTGGGACGGCCCTACTCGCTGGTCAACGCACCCCAGGATCGCCCCCTGGAAATCCTTTTCAACGAGGTGCCGGAGGGGCCGCTCACCCCGCGCCTGTCGGAACTGAAGATCGGCGATCCGGTGTGGGTCGCGGCCCAGGCCGGGGGCATCTTTACCCTGGAGTCGGTGCCGCCCGCCGACACCCTGTGGCTGCTCGCCACCGGGACGGCGATCGGGGTTTACCTGTCGATCCTGCGCACGGCGGCCCCCTGGGAGCACTTCAAACGCGTCATCCTGGTCCATGGCGTGCGCGCTGCAGCCGATCTGGTCTACAGTGAGACCCTGACGTCGATCGCGGCCCAGCACGGGCGGCAATTCAGCCTGATCCAGGCGATCAGCCGGGAAACGCAGCCGCAGACCCTGCACGGGCGCATCACCGACCTCCTGACCAGCGGCGTGCTGGAAGCGCAGGCGGCCGCCCGGATCGATCCGGAGTCCAGCCACGTGATGCTGTGCGGCAACTCCGCGATGATCAAGGATGCCAAGCAGATCCTGGAGGCGCGCGGTCTGATTCGCCACCGCCGCCATGCCCCAGGCCATTATTCCGCCGAGCAATATCACTAAGCGCAAGCGCAGGGCGTGACCGGGCCATGAATGCGGATGTCATCGTCATCGGCGCCGGCTTGGCCGGCCTGGCCTGCGCGTCGACGCTGCGGGACAACGGGCTCGAACCCCTGGTGCTGGAGGCGTCCGACGGCATCGGCGGGCGCATTCGGACCGACCAGCGTCAGGGCTTCCTGCTCGACCGCGGGTTTCAGGTGCTGCAGACCTGGTATCCGGATGCGCGGCGCCTACTCGATTACGACCGGCTCGACCTGCGACCCTTTTATCCGGGCGCGCTGGTGCGCGTCGGCGGGCGCCTGCGGCGGGTCAGCGATGTCTGGCGGCGCCCGCTGCGGCTGCCGGAGATGCTGGTCTCACCGGTCGGCACCCTGGCGGATAAGCTACGGCTGCTGCGACTGCGGCACCGCTGCCTGCGCGGGGATCTGGAAGCACTCTATAACCGTCCGGAAACCGAGGCCTGCGCCTATCTGCGCACCCTGGGCTTTTCCGCACGGATCATCGATCGCTTCTTCAAGCCGTTCTTCAGCGGGGTGTTCTTCGACCCGGAGCTGGCGGTCTCGTCGCGCGCCTTCGAATTCGTCTTCCGCGCCTTCGCCCTGGGAGACACCTCACTGCCGGCCCGCGGCATGGGCGAGATTCCGGCGCAACTCGCAGCTGCGCTGACCCGTGCCAAAGTCCGTACCGGGTGCCGCGTCGAGAGCATCACCGAACGGGCAGTCACACTCGCCTCCGGCGAGCGCCTGCGCGCCCGCGCCCTGGTGATCGCCACCAGCGGACCCGCCGCCGCGCGCCTGCTCGATCAGTCCGGCAGCCCCCCGGCGACCACCGCGGGCCGCGGGACCACCTGTGTCTATTTCGCAGCCGCGCGAGCGCCCATCGAAGGACCTTACCTGGTCCTCAACGGCGAGGGCCACGGACACGTCAACAGCCTGCTGTGCCCGAGCAACCTGTCCGGCCATTACGCCCCCGCGGGTCAAACGCTGGTGAGCGTCAATTGCCACGGGGCAGAACACAACCCGGACACACTGGAGACCATCCTGCGCCGCGAACTCGCCAGCTGGTTCGGTGATCAGGTGCGGGGCTGGGAGCGGCTTGCCGTGTACCGGATACCCCAGGCCCTGCCGTTGCAGACGCCGCCGGTCCCCTATCCGGGGGGCGCCGGGCAACGGGTCGCCGACTGGCTCTGGGTGTGCGGTGAGTACCGCAGCGCCCCCTCGATCCAATGGGCGCTGCACTCCGGCCGCCGGGCGGGGGCTGATGTCGCACGGTCGCTGCTTGGGCGAGTGGCCGCGCAAAGCACCGCTGGGCTGCGACTACCGGCCAGCAGCGGGAGCGTAGTCCAAAAACCTTGAGTTTGCACAGTTGTCGCGGATGAGTCGGCTCGCGTATGCTCCCGATGTTAGACAGTCCGGGCCTGCGGCTCGGGGTCGCGCGCTACACAAGCAACACAATCAGCAGTCCAGCAGACGCCGCATGACTGAGTACGCCCTGATCCTGATCAGCACGGTGCTGGTCAACAACTTCGTGCTGGTCAAGTTTCTCGGCCTGTGTCCCTTCATGGGCGTCTCCAAGCGGTTCGAGACGGCACTCGGCATGGGCCTGGCAACCACCTTCGTCATGACCCTGTCGGCGGTCTGCACCTGGATGGTGGAATCCTATGTGCTGCTACCCTTGGGGATCGAATACCTGCGCACCATCGCCTATATACTGGTGATCGCGGCGGTCGTGCAGTTCACCGAGACCGTCATGCACCGCCAGAGCCCGGTCCTCTATCAGGTGCTGGGCATCTTTCTGCCGTTGATCACAACCAACTGCGCCGTGCTCGGCGTCGCGATCCTCAATACGCAGCAAGAACACACGCTGGTGGAGTCCGCCGTTTACGGGTTCGGCGCGGCCGTCGGTTTCTCGCTGGTATTGATCCTGTTCGCCGGTATTCGTGAGCGCGTGACCGTGGCTGACGTACCCCGACCCTTCCAGGGCAGCGCCGTCGCCATGATCACGGCCGGTCTGATGTCGCTCGCCTTCATGGGCTTCGCCGGACTGGTCTCGCGGTAAGGCGAGTGCCGTGCTGACCGCCATCCTCGCCATGACCACGCTGGCCGCCGTGTTGGGTCTGCTGCTGGGCTATTCGGCCATCCGGTTTCGGGTCGAGGGTGACCCCATCGCCGACCAAGTCGATGCGTTGCTCGCCCAGTCGCAATGCGGGCAGTGCGGTTATCCGGGCTGCCGCCCTTACGCGGAGGCCGTGGCCAAGGGCGACGCCGCCATCAACAAGTGCATTCCCGGCGGGGAGGCGACCGCGCGTGCACTGGCCGATCTGCTCGGCCGCGAACCCGAGCCCCTGGAGGCCGAGGCACAGACACCCAAGGTCGCCCTGATCGACGATCAAGCGTGCATCGGCTGCACGCTGTGCGTCCAATCCTGCCCCGTGGATGCCATCGTCGGAGCGCCCAAGCAATTGCACGGGGTCCTCACCGCCGAGTGCACCGCCTGCGGACTCTGCCTGTCGCCCTGCCCGGTCGCCTGCATCCGCATGGTCCCGGTGGGTAGCGATATTGCCCATTGGCGTTGGCCGGCGCCGACCGAGCGCCTGGCAGCTTAGTCGGATGCGTGCCTCCAACCCGGAATCCGAGCACGGGCAATTGCGGCTCTGGACCTTTCATGGCGGACTCCACCTGCCGGATGAGAAGGCCCTGTCCAGCGACCGACCGATTGAACCGCTGCGCCTGCCGCCGCTGCTCGTCATTCCGCTGCGCCAGCACATCGGCGCGCCGGCCCGGCCCGGTGTGCGGGTTGGCGACCAGGTGGGCAAAGGCCAGGTGATCGGCACGGCGGACGGCTATGTCAGCGCCGCCGTGCATGCCTCCAGTTCCGGCACGGTGATCGCCATCGAGGAGCGACTGATCCCGCATCCATCGGGACTACCCGCACCCTGCGTGGTGATCGCCACCGACGGACAAGACGCCTGGGCGCCGCTCCCCGCGCCGCTGACCGATTATCCGCACCTGGACCCGGCGCTGCTGCGCGAGCGGGTGCACTGGGCGGGGGTGGTGGGTCTCGGCGGCGGCGCCTTCCCGACCAGCGTCAAGCTCAGATCCGAGCGGCGTATCGAAACCCTGATCATCAACGGCGTCGAGTGCGAACCCTACATCACCTGCGATGACCGGCTGATGCGCGAGCGGTCCGTCCAGGTCCTGGAGGGCGCGCGGATCATCCGTACGCTGCTGGGGGCCGAGCGGGTGCTGATCGGCATCGAGGACAACAAGCCCGCGGCCATCGCCGCCCTGTCCGCGGTCCTGGCCCAAACCGGCCCCGACCCACACATCCGGATCGTACCGGTGCCGACCCGCTACCCGAGCGGTGGTGAACGCCAGTTGATCCGCATCCTCACCGGACGGGAGGTTCCGACCCGCGGCCTCCCCGCCCAAATCGGGGTCGCCTGCCAGAACGTGGCCACGACGGCCGCGGTGGCCGATGCGGTTCTTTTGGGTCAGCCGCTGATCGCGCGGGTGGTCACCGTCACCGGACGGGCGGTGGCCCGACCGGGCAACTTGGCGGTCCCCGTCGGTACACCACTCGCTCATCTGGTCGCGCACTGTGGCGGCTTTCGTGAGACGCCGCGGCGGCTGCTGTGTGGCGGTCCCATGATGGGGTTCGCGCTCAGCCATCTGGAAATCCCGATCACCAAGGCGTTCAACTGCCTGCTTGCCCTGACCGCGGCCGAGGCCCCGGACCCCGGCCCGGCTTTGGCCTGCATCCGGTGCGGACGCTGCGCCGAGGTGTGCCCGGTGCGGCTGCTGCCTCAGCAACTCTATTGGCACGCCCGCGCCAAGGCGTTCGACCGGGCCCAGGGCTACAACCTGTTCGATTGCATCGAATGCGGCTGCTGCGCCCAGGTCTGTCCCAGCCATATCCCGCTGGTCCAGTATTATCGGTTCGCCAAGAACGCGATCTGGGCGCATGAGGAGGAACGTCGCAAGGCTGATCAGGCCCGCGCCCGCCATCAGGCCCGGCAGGCCCGCCTGGAGCGACTGGAGCAGGAGCGCGAGTCCAAACTGCGCAAGAAGCGGGAGATGCTGGACGAAACGACCGCCGCGGCGGTTCCCGGTCGCGCCGGCGACGGCGACCTGGACGCGCGACGCGCCCTGATCGAGGCCGCCAAACAACGTGCCGCGGCCAAGAAGGCGGCGGCCCAACCCCGAACTGAGCCCCTTGACCAGATCTGACCGCGCGCTCGCCGGTTGGCACTCGCTATCGACCAATGGATCAGAACAATGACCCCAGATAACGCAAACAGCCGCCGGCTGCTTCCACGATGACCGCCGCTGTCCTCTCATCGCCGCACGGCCCGCGCGCCAATCGGGTCGATCAGGTGATGCTCCAGGTGCTGCTGGCGCTGATCCCCGGCGTGCTGGTCATGACCTGGTTTTTCGGCTGGGGCCTGCTGATCAATTGCGTGCTCGCGATCTTGTTCGCGACGGCCGCCGAGGCCCTGGTGCTGCGGCTGCGCCGCCGCCCCGTGTTGCCGACGCTGGGGGACTATAGCGCGGTGGTGACGGCGGTCTTGTTCGCCTGCGCCATTCCGCCAACGCTGCCCTGGTGGCTGACTCTGCTCGGGATGGGCTTCGCCATCATGCTGGTCAAGCAACTCTATGGCGGTCTGGGTTACAACCCCTTCAACCCGGCAATGGCAGCCTATGTCTTCCTGCTCATCGCCTACCCGGTGGAGATGACCAACTGGCTTGCGCCTCACCTGTTGACGCAGCATCCGTTGTCTTTGACAGAGTCGTGGCGCCTGATCCTGTTCGGCGCGCTGCCGCCGGACCTTTCCTGGGACGCCCTGTCGGCCGCCACCCCGCTGGAGGCACTGCGCGCCGAACTGCGCGCGCATCAGGTAATGGAGGCGATCCGCGGCGCGCCCTGGTGGGGCAGCCTGGGCGGGCGCGGCTGGGAATGGGTGAGCAGCGCCTTTCTGGCCGGCGGGCTTTATCTCCTGTGGCGGCGGGTCATCACCTGGCGGATTCCGGTCGCCATGCTCGGCTCCCTGCTGATGCTGGCCGGGCTGTTCCGGCTGATCGACCCCCAGCAGTATCCGGACCCGGCCTTTCATCTATGGAGCGGCGCCGCCATGCTGGGCGCTTTCTTCATCGCCACCGACCCGGTGACCGCGAGCACCACCCCGCGCGGCCAGTTGATCTTCGGGGCCATGATCGGTGTCCTGGTCTTCGTGATCCGCACCTGGGGCGGGTATCCGGATGCCGTCGCCTTCTCGGTGCTGCTGCTCAACATTGCCGCCCCCACCATCGACCACTACACCCAACCCCGCGTCTTCGGCCACGGCAATCAATCGCGGTAACGAGCAAAGACGAATCCAGCCGCGAATAATCGCTGTTCCAAATGATGAATCCAAAGCCCATTTTACTCGCCGCTCTGGTTCTCGCCGGGTTCGCGGTCGCCGGCGTCAGCCTGGTGGCGGTCACCAAGGCCGCCATGGCGGATCGCATCGCCGCCAATCAACGGCAGGCAATGCAGCGCAAGCTGGCGGCAATTGTCCCGAGCGGCGGTGACAATGACCCACTGGCGGACCACATCGAGGTGAGCGACCCTGACCGGCTGGGGATCGCACGGACCCGGATCTATCGGGTGCGCCGCGGCGACCAGCCAGTGGCGCTGATCCTGGATCCGGTGGTCCAGAACGGCTATGCCGGCCCCATCCATCTGCTGATCTCGGTGCTGCCGGACGGCCGTGTGGGCGGGGTCAGGGTTCTGTCACACCGCGAGACTCCGGGCCTGGGAGACAAGATCGACGAGGCCAAATCGGATTGGATTTACCGCTTCAACGGCAAGTCGCTGGATCAACCGACACTGGATCAGTGGGCCGTCAAGCGCGACGGCGGCACCTTCGACCAGTTCACCGGGGCGACCATCACCCCGCGGGCGATTGTCACGGCGGTGAAAAACGCACTACTCTATGTGCGATCCCAAGGTGCACGGCTTTACGGCGAACCGCCGGTCGCCCGGCACCACGCGCCGGAGGCATCCTGATGGCAACACCGCCGACCTACAGCCGGATCATTACCGATGGACTGTGGACCAACAATCAGTCCCTGGTCGCCCTGCTCGGACTCTGTTCCCTGCTCGCCACCACCACGTCCGCGACCAGCGGGCTGGGCATGGGAATCGCGACCACCTTCGTCTTGACCGCCTCTAATGTCAGCATCTCGCTGATCCGCCCGCTCGTGCGCCCGGAGGTGCGGATCCCGGTCTATGTCGTCGTAATCGCGTCGTTCGTGACCATGGTCGAGCTGACGATGCAGGCCTGGTTCTTCGATCTCTATCAGATCCTGGGGCTGTTTATCTCGCTGATCGTGGTCAATTGCATCATCATCGCCCGCGCCGAGGCCTTCGCCTCCAAGAACCGCGTGGACCGCGCCTTCCTGGATGGCATCGCCATGGGACTCGGTTCAACCCTGGTCCTGGTGACCCTGGGGGGCCTGCGCGAACTGATCGGACAGGGCACGCTCTTTTCCCAGTCGCACCTGCTGCTCGGGGACTGGGCTAAGGGCTTGAGCTTCAGCCTGGGCGACGGCTACCACGGGGCACTCATCGCCATCCTGCCGCCCGGGGGCTTCATTGGGCTGGGACTGCTGATCGCTCTGAAAAATGTCCTCGGCCAGTACCTCAAGGAACGTACGGCCCGTATTGCTGAGGGCCGCGACGCTCCGGACGCGACGCTTGAGCCAGTCGTGTCGCTGCAGCACCGCTAAGTAACGAGTCAAAAACAAGTTAAACAGATCATACAGTCGTTGTCGCTGTCGCTGTCGTAATCGAGGCACGACGCGCGCGGCTGGAGCAGCCGCTTCGCAGACTTGCAGACGGCGGCGGCGACGCGCTCCTCCAACATGAACAGCATCGCCATCATGACCAACGCCATGTGGTGATGCCAAGCCCGCCAGCCGTGCGCCTGGTAATAATCGAGTCCGGCGTGGCTCTTGCCGTCTTGGAACGTCCGTTCGACCCAGAAGCGCTGCCCCTGCATCTGCGCCAACCGCAACACCGGAGTATCTCTACCACCAACCGCGCACCCTGCACCGATCCGTCACGTAGGCGACCCCATCGATCAGCGATGCTGCCCAGGATTTTGCTTGAAGCGTGATGTCGCTTCCAACAATGGACGACGGGGACGGTTTGCGCCCTGCCGACACCCTCATGCACTTGTATTCGGGAAAACCGCAAGCTACTCTTAGGGCTAACGCTTGACTCCAGAGCCGAGACCGAAGGCCCATGCAGCCTGAGTTTTTCCGCTTCCAATGGCCGGTGAAGCACGGATGACCTCCCCTCATTTTCTGGTTGGCGCCACTTCCGCAGTCCGCGGGCACTCCCCCGCCGCCGTGCCACCGGTCGACTTCATTTGCACCGATGATGTTCCCAACGCCGCGCTGTCAGCGGCTGGAGCCTCATCATCCGCTCTCCTTCCCCGATCATTCCCTCCCCGAATGCCACGTTGGATCCGCACGCGACAGGGCGCAGCGACCTGTTCAGTCGGCATGTGACTTGGCAGCCTCTGTCGGGCTGCCGCAAGACCCAGGCTGCGCCTGGCGCACAGAAATCACTTAGAGGATGGAACTATGACAACTCATAACTTCAGCACACTGGCGGATGGCCAGACGCTCAGCTTCAATCCTATTACCGATCAATTAGTCTTTGACATACCTCCAGGCTCGACCACGTTCCGCTACCTGGCGAACGAACTGATCATTTACCAGGCCGGCCCCAACCTTATCCTCGGGTATCCAAGCCTGCCGGCCAGCGGCGCGGGACGCCCAGCGCTACCGGCCAAGAAGATCACCCTGATCGGCATGACGCTGGAGCAGGTCACGGGCAGAAATGACCCAATCAACATTCGCTTTTCCAGCGGAGGCATGCTGATCGTCGGCGATGACACTGCCAATACCGGCAATGACGATTTGACCAACGGCCTGGTTGGCACCGACTTGAACGATATGCTTCTGGGGCTGGGCGGCGATGATGCGTTAGGCGGACGCCTGGGTAACGACTGGCTGGACGGTGGTAAAGGCAACGACACACTGTATGGGGACAACGGCGCTGATCAATTGTATGGTGGCAGCGGAGATGATTATCTCGACGGTGGCCTCGACGCGGACATCATGATGGGCGGTGATGGCAACGATACCTATGAAGTCGCTCAGGCTAGTGACATCGTAGCCGAGGTCAACCCCACCATCACCGGAGGAATCGATACCGTCAAGACGGTTATCAGCTATACTCTCACAGCCAATGTCGAGAACCTGATCCTCGTCGACCGACCATTACCTTCACCGAGTTCCACAATCAACGACATCGATGGCACCGGCAACACGCTGGACAACACCATCATCGGCAACTCGGGGTTCAATACGCTGGACGGCGGGACCGGCGCCGATGTCATGATCGGCGGCAGCGGCGATGACGTTTATGTGGTGGACAACGTCGGCGATGTCGTCATCGAGCGAGACAACAACAACTTCACCGGCAACGACGGCACTGGGTACATCCTCATCGATTGGGTCGATACGGTCCAGACGACCATCAGCTACACCTTGCCCGACTTTGTTGAGCACCTTCAGCTCATGGGCGGAGCGGATCTGAATGGCACCGGTAACGCCCTGGACAACATTATCTACGCCAATACCGGGGACAATGTCATCGACGGCGGCGGGAACAGTGCCCTCTCTGTCGTCGGCCAGAATCCGGATGAGTATGCGACGCTCGCCGGGGATACGGTCTCTTACCAGTTCGGGGCGATGGCGGGCGTGACCGTGACCCTGGGTCTGGACACCGCCCAGAACACCTTCGGTTCCGGGGTCGATACCTTGATCCGCATCGAGAATGTGATCGGTAGCCCCTACGACGACGTCCTGACCGGCGACGCCCGGGCGAATGTGCTCGGCGGGGGGAGCGGCTGGCGGACATTTGTGGCCAATAGCGGTGCCGATCTATTGATCGGCGGCGATGGCAACGATAGCTATATCGTGGATGGCAGCGATACGGTCGTCGAGACCAACGCCGCTCTCAACCAGATCGATACGGTATACTCCTGGGTCGATTACCGGCTACCCTCAAACATTGAAAACCTGAGGCTCTTACCGCTGACCGGGGTTTATCCTCTTCCGGCCAGTCCGCCCACTGTCGGGATTGGTAACACGCTCAACAATGTCATTATCGGCAATGCGGGGGCTAACCGGCTCGACGGTGGAGTCGGCGCCGACACGCTCTACGGGGGTAATGGCAATGATACCTATATCGTCGATAACCCCGGAGACCGAGTCTATGAGACCCTGACTTCTTACCCCATTAGCATCCCCGCGGGAGGCATTGATACCGTACGGTCGAGCATCAACTACACTCTAGGTGCGGATATTGAGAACCTGCAGCTCATGGGTTCCGCCGACCTTGACGGTACCGGCAATATGCTCGCCAATACCCTGTGGGCCAACCGTGGCGACAATGCGCTCGACGGTGGCGCCGGGCTCGATACGGTCTCTTACGAGTTTGGCGCCAGGTCCGGCGTCACCATCGATCTCCACCTGAGTGTGGCCCAGGCGACCGGTGGCTCGGGTTTCGACACCCTGCTCAATATCGAAAACCTCACCGGCAGCAGCTACGACGACTTCATCACCGGAAATCATGCCAGCGCCAACACCCTGGATGGCGGATTGGGCTTAGACACAATCTCGTATGCCTCGGCAGCAGCCAAGGTCATCGTGAATCTGGGGGGGCTGGGGGTCGTAGGCACCGCCACGGGTGGCGGGGGCAGCGATACCTTGCGCAATTTCGAGAACGTTATCGGCAGTGCATTCGACGATAGCCTGGTCGGTACCACCGGCAATAACATCCTGGACGGTGGGGCCGGGATCGATACCGTGTCCTACGATCTCGCCTATCCCGCCAGCTTCGGCGCCGGGGTCACTGTCGAACTGACGCGGACCTCGCGCCAGAACACCGGCGGCTCGGGTTTCGACACGTTGCTCGGTATCGAGAACCTGACCGGGACCAAGTTCGACGACGACGTGACCGGGACGGCCGGGGCCAACGTGCTCATTGGCCTGACCGGCGCCGATACCCTGCGGGGCGGCGGGGGCGATGACTGGATGGAGGGCGGCGCGGGTGATGATGTGCTGGAGGGCGGTGTCGGTACCGACACCCTGTCCTATCGGTCGGCCACTGCCGCCGTGGCAGTCGGCGTGGGGGTCGGGGTGACCGTCAGTCTAGGCGTGACGACGGCTCAAGGGACGGTAGCGGCCGGGACCGACACCATCAGCGGCTTTGAGAACCTGATCGGAAGCGCCTTTAACGACACGCTCACGGGCACTTCGGGCAACAATCTGCTGGAGGGTGGCGCGGGCAACGACCTCTTGGACGGGGGTGCCGGGATCGACACCCTCTCCTACCAGTCGACCACCGGTGCCGTGACGGTCGACCTCGGCCTGCCGACCCAACAGACCACCGTTGGGGCCGGGGTCGACACCATCAGCCACTTTGAGAATCTGATCGGCGGCAGTTCCAACGACAAACTGACGGGGAGTTCAGGCGGCAATGTGATTGAGGGCGGCGCAGGAAACGACACCCTTGATGGTGGCGCCGGGGTCGACACCCTGTCTTACCAGTCTGCCGTTGGTGGCGTGACCCTCAATCTCGGCTTGACGACGGCTCAGGTGACCGGCGGGGCCGGGACCGACACGATCCTCAATCAGAGCTTCGAGAACCTGCTCGGGAGTGCCTTCAACGACAGCCTGAGTGGCGACATGAACGACAACATCCTGGATGGGGGTGGCGGCATCGATACCCTTTCATACCAGTGGGCCAGCGTCGGCGTCGTCGTCGATCTCAGCCGGACCACGGCCCAGGTCACCGGCGCCGGAACCGACACGATCAGGAATTTCGAGAACCTGCACGGGGGTACCTTTGACGACCGACTGACCGGCAACTCAGGCGAGAACCTGATCGACGGTGGTGCTGGCAACGACACATTAAACGGGGGTGCCGGGACCGATACCCTCTCCTATCAGTCCGCCGCAGGCAGCGTAACCGTCAGCCTCGGCCTGACGACGGCCCAGGCGACCGGCGGGGCCGGGACCGACGCGATCAGCAACTTCGAGAACCTGATCGGGAGCGGGTACAACGATATCCTGACCGGCGGCACGGGGGACAACCTGCTGGAAGGCGGCGCGGGCAATGACACCCTGAACGGGGGCAACGGGGTCGACACCCTCTCATACCAGCTCGCTGGTGCTGGAGTGACCGTCAGCCTCGGCCTGATTACGCCACAAGTCACCGGCGGGGCCGGAACCGACACCGTCTCGAACTTCGAGAACCTGCGCGGGGGCAACGCCAACGACCGGTTGACCGGCAACTCGGGTAACAATGTGCTGGAGGGTGGTGCAGGCAATGATACCCTGGACGGCGGGGCCGGTACCGACACCCTCTCATACCAGTCCGCCACGCTGGGTGTGACCGTCGATCTCGGCCTGACCACGGCCCAGGTCACCGGCGGTGCCGGGACCGACACGATCAGCAATTTCGAGAACCTGATCGGGAGTGCCTTCAATGACACCCTCAGCGGCAACTCAGGGAACAACGTCCTGAACGGTGGCGCCGGGGCCGATACCCTCTCCTACCAATTGGCCGGCGGGGGTGTCACCGTCGATCTCGGCCGGACGACAGCCCAGGCCACTGGGGGGGCCGGGACTGACACCATTGCAAACTTCGAGAACTTGATCGGGAGCGATGGCAACGACTCCTTGAGCGGAAACGCGGGCAACAATGTCCTGGACGGTGGCGTCGGAATCGACACCCTCTCCTACCAGCTCGCTGGCGCTGGCGTGACGGTCGATCTCAGCCTGACCTCGGCCCAGGCGACCGGCGGGGCCGGGACCGACACCATCCGTAACTTCGAGAACCTCCTCGGGACTGGCTTCAACGACACCCTCAGCGGTGACAGGGGTGCCAATCTTCTGAACGGCGGTGCCGGGACCGACACCCTTTCCTACCGGTCGGCCAATGGCGGTGTCACCATCAATCTTGGCCTGAAGGCGGCCCAGAGCACCGGCGGCGGAGGGGTCGACACCATCCTGGATTTTGAGAATCTGCTCGGGAGCGGCTTCCGCGACCAGTTGACCGGCAACTCGGGAAACAATGTGATCGACGGCGGTGCCGACAACGACACCTTGAACGGCGGCACCGGAACCGACACCCTCTCCTATCAGTCCGCCGAAAGCGGTGTAACCGTCAGCCTCGGCCTGACGACGGCCCAGGCGACCGGCGGGGCCGGGACCGACAGGATCAGCAACTTCGAGAACCTGCTGGGGAGCAGATTCAACGATACCTTGAGTGGTCATGGAGGTAACAATGTGCTGGATGGGGGTGCCGGGATCGACACCCTCTCTTACCAGTCCGCCAGCGGCGGCGTCACCCTCAACCTCGGTCTGACGTCGGCCCAGGTCACCGGCGGGGCGGGTACCGACACCATCAAGGGCTTCGAGAATCTGCTCGGGGGCCGTTTCAACGACCGGCTGACCGGCAGCACCGGCAACAATGTGATCGATGGTGGCGCGGGCAACGACACCTTGAACGGAGGCACCGGGACTGACACCCTGTCCTACCAGTCCGCCAGCGGTGGCGTAACCCTCAATCTTGGCCTGACGACGGCCCAAGTCACCGGCGGTGCCGGGACCGATAGCGTCCTAAGTTTTGAGAACCTGCTCGGGAGCAACGGCAACGACCGGCTGACCGGCAGCAGCGGCACCAATGCCATCGACGGTGGCGCGGGCAACGATACCTTGAACGGGGGGGCTGGGACCGACACCCTCTCCTACCAGTCCGCTGGCGGCGGCGTGACCATCAATCTCGGTCTCAAAGCAGCACAGGTGACCGGCGGTGCAGGGACCGACACGCTCCTCAATTTCGAGAACCTGCTCGGGAGCAATTTCAATGACCGGCTGACCGGCAGCGCGGGCAACAATGTGATCGACGGTGGTGCGGGTTACGATGAATTGAACGGTGGTGAGGGCACGGATACCGTGTCTTACCAGTCCGCCGTCAGCGCTGTGACGGTCAACCTTGGTATCACAACGCCCCAGCCGACTGGCGGTGCGGGGACCGACACGCTCGTCAACTTCGAGAACCTGCTCGGGAGCAGTTTCGATGATACCCTGGCGGGAAACACGGGCAACAACACAATCACCGGTGGCCTGGGTGCGGATACACTCACCGGCGGGGCTGGCGTGGATACGCTCACCGGCGGGAGCGGCGCCGACGCCTTCAAGTTCGTGACGGTTGGCGACGGCGGTGACAACCTGACGGACTTCGCCGTCGGCAGCGACGAGATCCAGGTCGTTAGCGCCAACTTCGAGGGACTGACCGCGGGTACTCTCACGGCAGATCGCTTTAAGCTCTTCGGTCAGGCGCTGACCAGTGCCAACCCCGTGTTCATCTACAACGGCAGCACCGGGGCGCTCTCCTTCGACAGCAACGGCAACGGTGTCGGCGGGCTGTCCCTGCTCGCGACCCTGACCCGCCCCAAAGCCCTGACGGCCGGCGACATCCAGGTCGTCGCCGCCTGAACCGCCGGCACCGGGCGGTCTCGGGATAGCGGCAAGGCCAGTCAGGACGGTTTCGTCCTGACCGGCCTTTTGGAGCGCAAATTAAGCTCGCATTTTATTCAAATTATACATATCTTTCATGACTTTAAATTTAACGAAGTAGAACTAAACCTATTGCGTCAAGGCCAGGACCCCGAGCAGCATGATCAGCGCACCGAGCAACTTCGGCGCCAGATGCCCCTCGTTGAAGAACCAGCGCCCGAGGAAGACCGAGAACACTCCGGCGGTGCGCTTCACCGCCATGGCATAGGACGCCAGCGTCAGACCAAGCGCGATCTGGTCGGCGATCCGCATCAGCGCGAATAGGACCCCGAGCAGAAGCAGCGGACGCAGTTGCCGACGCGCCTCCGGGGTGATCAGCCGGGTATGGAAACGGTGATCCCGCAGGGTGAACAACACCCAGAGGATCAGCGGATTGATCACCGCCACCATCACCGAAAAGGACAGCGGATCGCTCAACTGGATGCCGATCCGGCCGAACACGCTGGCTGCCGCGAAGCAGGCCGCGGCCACCATCGCCAGGACGCTGCCGGGCTCCAGCCACAGCCGCTTGAACGGCAGATACCAGCGCGGCTCATGCTCACCCAAGCTCAGGACATAACCCCCCGCTACCAGCATGGCCACGCCGAGCAGCCCGATTCGCCCAGGTAGATCGCCGGTCAGGAACCATTCGATGACGATGGCAAAACCCGGTGTCAGGGTCATCACCGGCCCGACCAGCGAGACCTCGGTGCGGTGCAGGGCCGCGTTGAGCGCCCAGCCGCCCAACCCGGAAAGAACCCCGCCCGCCGCCACCGCGAGCAGATAGTCAGAGTTCTCGTAAGGGAAATCGTGATACCAGATCACCAACGGCAAGGTCACAACAAGACTCGCCAGGTTGACGTAGAAGGTCAGCGCCTCGGTTGAAAAACTGAGACTGAGATGCTTGGTGACCGCCAGCCGCGAGGCATGGAAGAACGCCGAGGCCAAGGCGAACAAGACCCAAAGGTGAGCGAAAGGAGACAGATCCATGGCGCGGACGTACAGGTCTCGGTGACGCGGCGACTGGTTGCGGGTTCGGACACGGCGCCCGGTCCGCGGACAAGTCGGTCAGTCTGACGCGTCGACCAGGATCACTCAACCTGAATAACCGGAGTCCAGGACATCAGATCTGGAAGGGCGTCGCCAAGCGAACGCACTCCAGCAGCGCCTCGGACAGTCGGCTGCCCTGCCAACCTGGTCAGTGTTCGCGCAACCAATGGAAGAAGCCGTGCTTGCCTCCCGCAGAAAGCCCCGCTCGGCCGCCACCGCCCAACAGTCATGTCGCACGTGCGCCCTGCAGCCGCACCGCCCGGTGCGCCTCGGACAAGTGAGGCATGAGCAATTCCTTGGTGAGTCGCTCGGTCTCGGTGACCGGGTTATTCCCATCGGGCCGCCACAGCGTAATAGATTCCTGCAACGACGACAACGGCTCCACCAGCAGGGTGCCACGCGACCATTCCACCCGGTAGCATTGGCCCACCTGTTCATACAGATCAGGCTTCTGCCAGGCTTCGATGAGCGCAGGATCGAGACCTTCCAGCCGCTCCTCGGGGGTGAGCGCGCGCCGGTGATCGAGCAGTCTTCAGGTGTTTGGGATCGCGCAGGACGTCTTTACCTCGACTTTGGCCATTTCAGGCCGTCGAGGCCAGTTGATCCAGCAAGCGTTCCCAGTCCCGCTGGGAAATAACGAGGGCGTCCGGGTCTGCGGTTGAGTTGACGAAATTCGCCGCCGCCCAACTGGTGCGGCGCACCAG
>NZ_CAIZIZ010000230.1 GCF_903933125.1 uncultured Lamprocystis sp.
CGTTGTCGTAATCGAATTTGAATCGTTTCTCCGATTACGACAACGACAACGACAACGAGTATATCGATCGTCAGCTTGTTTCTGACGCGTTACTCAACGCTGCTTGAAGATACAACCCAGTGCCGCCTGATTGGTGCCGGTCGGGTAGAAGGCGTTGATGCCGTCGGTGTAGTCCTTGACTGAGAACTGACCAAAGTAGTACTTGCTGGTCATATCGACGAAGGTCACATCGTCGCTGCTGCTGCTCAACAGCCAGTTCAACGGCTGATTGCCGACCGACAGCTTGCCGCAGTTCTGCTGGATTCGATTCAGGAATGCCTCGGCACCAGGGTCTTCGACCAGGGCATCGCGGGCAAAGCCGCCGGGGCCACAGCCGGTCAGGACGAGCAAGGCGAGTGCCGACAGGAAGACCCGGGCAGCCTGGTGATCGCGGGCAATCGATTTTGTTTTCATCATGATTTCTCGTCGAGATTTACCGTAAAAGTCGCGCAGCGACCCTGTGGGAGCGGCGTCCCGCCGCGACAGGCCGGGCGGATAGCCACAGCGTTCGCGGTCACCGCGGCACCGCATCGCGGCGGGACGCCGCTCCCACGGGGGACCTTCATCGTCCGGGGTGGTTGATGCTCCTTCCATGGCCGTGTCGACACCACATCTGCGCGGCGCTGGTCCGGCTCAAGCCTCGCCCCCAGTGCGCGACTCCCGTGCACCGGCCGGCACGATGGTCAAGGCCATCTGGACGACACTCGGCCTCAAGCAGGCGGCGGAAACGGCACCAGCAATCCCTTGGCGTCGAGCGTCCAACGGGTTCCGTCGTCGGCGGGGATGCCGGTCTGGAGCCGCCAGCGCTCCGGCAGCGGACGGGGCAGAGCCAGCATTCCGCCGCCGGCCGTCTCCAGCAGGGTGAACTCCAGCTTGCCGGTTGCCGCGCCGGTGATCTCTACCAGCACCTTCCAGCACCCGCTCCACTCGCGGAAAAAGTCGTACTTCAACGCCACCGGCCCGATCAACTCGGTAAGCAGCGACTCGATCAGGGCGCGGGCGGCCGAGGCGCGGCGGGTGAAGTCAGTCAGCGGGATGGGGGTCTGGTCGGTCATGAGGTTCCTGTCGGTCGGCCTTCAGCAAGGTCGGAGGCGCATCGCCCGCACGTGATGTGTGGAAAATGCGTCGGCATTCGTCCAGCATCATACGGGTATGCTCACGCCAAGAACCAGCCCACCCCATAGGAACCTGGGCCTTGATCATGGTTCCGGCCACTTGGGCTCGCCGGGTGCGTAGTCAGGCCATCCTGGCCTGACAGGGCTGGAAGCCCTGACTACGCATGCCGCTGGCCGGGATTACGATCAAGGCCGGAACCTGCCCAGTTGGCCGCCATCGTCTCCATCACTGCCCCGATCTTCCTCCTGATCGCTCTGGGGTTCGTCGCCGTCAGAGCCGACTGGATCCCGCGCGAGGGCGCCCTCGCCATGGGCCGCTATGTACTGCGCTTCGCCTTGCCCGCACTGGTCTTCAACGCGCTGGCCAAGCGTCCGCTCGGGGAGATGCTGGTTCCGCAGTTCCTGGTCGTCTATGTCGGCGGCTCCCTGCTCACCTTCACCGTCGGGATGGCGGTCAGCACGGTCTTGCGCCGGACCCGCCCCCTTGGGAATGCCTTTTTCGGCATGGGCGTGTCCATGTCCAACTGACCCAAGCCGCGCTGGTGCTGGCCGGCCTGCCCATGGTCACCATCTTTCCCCTGCTCGCCCAGCGCTATGGACAGGGCGAGCAATGCGCCTCGGCGCTGCTGGCGACCACACTGCTGTCATTCCTTACGTTAAATCTGGGGCTATGGGCCTTGGGTATGGGGGCGACACCATGACCCCGTGGGCATTGACCGGGGCATCTGACCACCGACCGCCTCGTTAAGATCAACCCAGGCGCGACGCGCACCGCGTCAAATGATGCCCTCACGTTGCAACTGTTGGGTCAAGACCTCGAGTTGGACATCGAGCTGATCCAGGTCGCTGGCCAGCAGGGCCTGCTGCTGCTCCCGAAAGACCGCCTCGACCGTGATCAGTGCGCGGAGAAAGCGCTCATCGAGTTCCGGGGTGCTGATGTGCTGATGCGTCTTCGCATAGCCCGCGACGACATGCTGGACCCCATCCAGATAAACGTTGAGAAACTTGCGGGCGCGGCGCAGATCGCGCGGATCATCCTCCAGACGGCTCAGGATGGCACGCGCAAGCCCAATGATGCGCCGCAGCCGGGCGCCGAGATCGGGCTGACGGATGTCGCGGCCCGCTTGCTCGATCGCGATGAGCGTCTGCTGCGCCTGTGCCAGTGCGGCGCCGGCCTGTTTACTCAGCCCGCGGCCGTTGGATCTGCCGGGATACCAGTCGAACCCATAAGTGAGGTAGCAGCCGAGCAGGGCGACGAGCGCAAAGGCGACGGCAATGGCCGGATGGTGGCCGACCCCGAGCCAGGCGGTCACGCCGGTGGCGAGACCGATGAGCACGCTGCCCAGCAGCTTGAAGGGCCGGCGCACACCGGCGGCCCCCCCTGGAAACCGGACGCCGCGCCGCACCAGCAGTGCGCCGCCCAGGAACAGGCCATAACCGAGCAGGTCGCCGAGCAAGGGCCAGAGCTGTCCTCGCGCAAGCGCCACAACCGCCGCCGCCGCGACCGGCAGCGGCACCAGAAAGAGCAGCAGCCCCGCGACGGGTGAGGGCGACGCGGCGGCGTCCGGTCCGGCGTCGCGGCGCATCAAGCGCTGCCACAGCAAGAGCAATGAGACGGCGCCAGACAGGACGACAGCAATCAGCATCAGCAGGCGCGGCATGGCGTCACTCCGTTAGCCGGGCATAAGGACGGCACGCTGCACGCTACCGCCCGCGGCGGGGGTGGAGCAGGAGACCAGCAGCGCCTGCCCGGAGGCGACACCGGCGGCGGCGAGAATCAACAGGATGCCGATCAGCTTGCGCAGAGGTTCAGGCATGGCGAAGGCACTCACGCTCGCGGCGGGAGAACAAGAGCTTGTGGGACTGATCGTGCGCGACCATGGGGTGATTATGAACTCGGGAGGGCTGCGCAGGGTAGCGGATTCGCCACCAGAACAGATACCGTGAGCCGCAGCGGCTGCATCCAGCGCGTCGCGTCGGCTCAGCTTATCCGAACCCACCCAGGTGACGCCGCCCCGTCCTGTTCGCCCCCTGCCGGGGACTCAACCGGACGGCCCCGGCACCACCGGGGCCGCATTCCGGTCTTCGAGGTCCAGACGCCGCGCCAGCCAGGGGATGGTCCAGCCCTGGAGGACCAGTGACGCGATCACGACCATAAAGACAATATTGAAGAAATTGTCATCGACCGAACGGAGACTGACCACCGGATGGAAATCGCCTAAGATCGAATCTATGATCACCGGACCGCACCACAGGCGCGACTCGGTCCGGCAGCGCCATGCGAACCCCCGCGGATGACCGAATCAAACCCCCGTTATCACGCCGACCCGCCCGCCGAGCACCTCTCGGGCTCGATCGAGCGCGTGACCTTTCATAGTGAGCAGAGCGGCTTCTGCGTGCTGCGTGTGAAGGTGCGCGGTCAGCGGGACCTGGTGACCGTGATCGGCGCGGCGGCCAGCGTGACCCCCGGCGAATTTATCGAATGCCAGGGTCAGTGGATCAACGACCGTCAGCACGGGCTGCAATTCAAGGCCGCCGGACTGCGCTGCGTCCCGCCGAGCACGGTGGAGGGGATCGAGCGCTATTTGGGGTCCGGCATGGTGAAGGGCATCGGCCCGCATTTCGCCCGCAAGTTGGTCCGCGCCTTCGGTGAGCGGGTGTTCGACGTGATCGAGGACAACCCGGAGCGGCTGCTCGAACTGCCCGGCATCGGCCCCAAGCGTCAAGCGCGGGTGACCGGTGCCTGGGCCGAGCAGAAGGTGATCCGCGAGATCATGGTCTTTCTCCAGTCCCATGGGGTCGGCACCGCGCGGGCGGTCCGCATCTACAAGACCTATGGGGACGATGCCATCGCGAGGGTCACCGAGAATCCCTACCGGCTGGCGCTCGACATCCACGGGGTCGGCTTCAAGACCGCGGACGCCATCGCCCAGCGGCTCGGGATTGCCGCGGACTCCTTGATCCGCGCTCAGGCCGGCGTGCGTCACTGTCTCCAGGAGATCGCCGGCAAGGGTCACTGCGCCGCCTACCATGAGGTTCTGGCCGCGCAGGCAGTCGCCTTGTTGGAGATCCCGGCGCCCATCATCGAACAGGCGATCCGCGCCGAGGTGCATGAGGAGCACCTGATCGAGGAGCCGATCGATGCCCGCCCGGCACTCTTCCTCACCCCGCTCCAGCGCGCCGAACAGGGCATCGCCGTCGGCATTCGCCGGCTGCTGCTGCGCCTGCCGGTGTGGGGCTTCATCGACGCCGGACGGGCCATTCCCTGGGTCGAGGGGCGCACCGGGCTGGCGCTGTCGGACTCCCAGCGGACCGCGGTCGCGGCGGCCGTCAACGGCAAGGTGACGCTGATCACCGGCGGCCCCGGGGTGGGCAAGACCACGGTGGTGCGCGGCATCTTGGACATCCTCGCCGCCAAGGGCGTGGAGATGCTGCTGTGCGCTCCGACCGGGCGGGCCGCCAAGCGCCTGAGCGAGTCCACCGGCCGTGAGGCGCGCACCATCCACCGGCTGCTGGAGTTCGATCCCAAGGCCATGGCCTTCAAGCGCGATCAGTACTCGCCGCTCAAAGCCCAGTTGGTGGTGGTGGACGAGTGCTCCATGGTCGATGTCGCCCTGATGAACCAATTGCTGCGCGCGGTGCCGACCCAAGCGGCGGTGCTGCTGGTGGGTGATGTCGATCAGTTGCCGTCGGTCGGGCCGGGGTCGGTGCTCGCGGACCTGATCAACTCCGGGGCTGTGCCCACCTGCCGGCTGACCGAGGTCTTCCGCCAGGCCGCGGCCTCGCGAATCATCGTCAATGCCCATCGCATCAATGCCGGACGGATGCCCGAGCGGCCGGATGAAGGGCCACCCGAGACCGACTTTTATCTCATCCCCTGCCAATCACCGCAGGAAATCCAGGACCGGCTGTTGCGTGTCGTGCTGGAGCGTATCCCGCAGCGGTTCAATCTGGACCCGGTGGCCGACGTGCAGGTGCTCACCCCCATGAACCGGGGCGGCCTGGGCGCCCGCTCACTGAATGTCTTGTTGCAACAACGCCTCAACCCGGACGCCGCACCGCGCATCACCCGGTTCGGCTGGACCTATGCGCCGGGGGACAAAGTGATTCAACTGGTGAACAATTATGACAAGGAGGTCTTCAACGGCGACATCGGGCGGATTGCCGCCATCGACGCGGAGGAGGGGCTGGTGCAGGTGGAGGTCGACGGGCGGCGGGTGGAGTACGAACTGGGCGAACTCGACGAACTGTCACTCGCGTACGCCACCACGGTGCACAAGGCCCAGGGGTCCGAATACCCGGCCGTGGTGATTCCGCTGGCGGTGCAGCACTACACCTTGCTTGAGCGTAACTTGCTCTACACCGCCGTGACCCGCGGCCGGCGCCTGGTCGTGCTGATCGCCGAACCCAAGGCACTGGCGATGGCCGTCAAGCGGGTCGGCTCCAACCAGCGGCTGACCAAGCTGCGGCAGCGGTTGATCGAGGCCGTGGCGGGAGCGGTCGGGCTGGAGGATGAAGAACTCTCAATGAGACCGTGACAACCGTGACAACCGTGACAACCGTGACAGCGTCTGCCAATGCGCGTCTTTGACGGCGCGGGCCTTGATCATTATTCCGGCCACCCGACCCGTCGTTGCGGCAGCCCGTCGCGGCCGGGGGC
>NZ_CAIZIZ010000231.1 GCF_903933125.1 uncultured Lamprocystis sp.
GGGTACAAGCTGTATGCTTGAAAAATCAACGCATTACGGTGCGGCAGTGCCGACCATGACAGGGGTCAGTAAATTTTGACGATGCACAATATCTTATTGATTATGTTACGGTAAATTGCCACGGGAAATCCCAGAGAGCCAAATGGGCTCCAACCTGGTCAATATTATCATGGACATGGAGCGGCACGCCGAACGACTCACGGCGAACAGCGCGCCGGAACAACGCCGCAGACTGATCCGCGAGATGCAGGGCGTGTGCATGGACATGCAATGCACACTCACGGATGAAGCGCAGAAGATCATGGAAATTTCGATTCACATCGTGCCCAGCGAAGTGCTGGAACGGGCGCAACAGGGGCGCAGTGACCTGGTTGAATATCAAAAACTGAGCGCTGACCTCGATAAATTGGTGGTCAAACTGATTGCCAAGGAAGTGAGCCGACGCTTTACCGCCAAAGTCGGCGGTTATTTCAAGACCCTGGGACTCGGTAAGCAGGTGCCGTCGTTCGTTACACAATTGCTTGAGATGGGCTGGATCAATCGTAAAGGACAATTGCTGCCGGGCGCCACCATCGATGACTTGCTGACCGGACAATATCGCGAACAATTTGCGCAATTGATGCCCAGCGAAGTCGTTCAGGAGGGGATGCACATCCGTGACACGATCGCGGCCTGTTTCGCGCTCAGCCAGGACTACCAGGATGATCCCGACGGGTTGATCGAGGACGCCCGGCGGCGTCATGCCCTGCTTGAGATTACACTGCGGGAAACCACCAGGCAATCGTAATTGCCAGTGCTTGGCCGGGTGACGGCAGCAGGATTGCGAACCCCGGCACCATGCCGCACTTGAAGCCGACCCGCCGGCCGGGCATGTCGGCCTCGATCAAGGTTCCGGCCGTAGGGTGGACAAGCGATAGCGCAGTCCACCGAATCCCGCGCCACCGCTGGTGGACTGCGCTGCGCTTGTCCACCCTACGACGGCGCCTGGCCGAAACGACGATCAAGGCCAGTCAGATCAAGACCCTCGCCCGGCAATCCACTCACCACCCACCCGCTCCGTAGATTCGGATCCCTTCGTTCGGACCGCCACCGTTTGGGCATAAATCCGACACTGGACAACCTGGCAGATCCGGTCTATACCTAGCTTAGCAGAACATCAGAATCTAGTTATATTCTTATATTATTGATAATTGTCAATGACAGCATCTGTTCGCGTTTACGTGTCGGGGCGACACGCCGACCGCCAGCGGTCCCGAGGAGAGCCCCAAGTATCTGGAATCCCAAGCAGGTCGTGATTCCTTCGAGGCGTAAGGCGGGGCAGCACGCATGAACATCGAACCTCGGGCAATTGCGCAGGCGATTGGTCCCTTCCTGGCCGATCAGTTGGAGGTCCGCGGCATCAGCCGACGCGGCTTCGTGAAGTTCGCACTCGGCATCACCGCGGCCATGGGTCTGCCGTTCGCCATGACCAGTCGGGTCGTGGCCGCGCTGGATCGGCCGTCGGCCCGGCCCTCGGTGATCTGGCTGCATTTTCAGGAATGCACCGGCTGCACTGAGTCCCTGCTGCGGGCGACCCATCCGACCGTCGAGGGCCTGATCCTCGACCTGATCTCGCTGGACTACTCCGAGACCCTGCTGGCGGCGGCCGGCCAGCAGGCTGAACAGGCGCTGCATGACGCCATGGTGCAGAACCAGGGCCGGTTCATCTTGGTGGTCGAAGGGTCGGTGCCAACCGCGGACCACGGCAATTTCTGCAAGGTCGCCGGCCGGACGCCCCAGGACATGCTGCACGCGATCGCCCCGCATGCGGCCGCGGCGGTCGCCATTGGCTCCTGCGCCTCCTGGGGCGGCGTGCAGAGCGCCGCGCCGAATCCCACCGGCGCGGTTGGATTGGGTGAGGCGCTGGGACTGGAGGGGATCCTCAAGGCGGACGGCAGCGTCCTGCCGGTCATCACGCTGCCGGGTTGTCCGGCCTCCCCGTACAACCTGCTCGCGACCCTGCTTTATTACCTGACCCTGCATCGGCTGCCCGAGGTCGATGCCAAGGGCCGCCCCAAGTTCGCCTATGGACGGCTGATCCACGAGAACTGCGAGCGCCGACCACACTTCGATGCCGGGCGCTTTGCCAAGGAGTTCGGCGATGCCGGCCATCGCCAGGGCTGGTGTCTGTACAAACTGGGCTGCAAAGGCCCCGAGACCTATGCCAACTGCCCGGCGATCCAGTTCGGCGATGTCGGCGCCAACACCTGGCCGGTGGGGATCGGCCATCCCTGCTTCGGCTGCGCCGAACAGGGGGTGGGTTTCCACAAGGCGCTGCATGAACAGGCCAAGGTGTTGTCGGTGACTCCCAACTCGCTCTTCCCCGGGGTCTTCACCGAGCATCCCGGCGGCGTGACCCTGGCCTCGGCGGCGGTCGCGGGCGCGATCGGCGGCGGGGCCCTGGTCTATGCCCTGGGGGCCAGCCAACAACTCAAGCAGGCGGAGAGCCAATCCACGTCAACCACGGATGATGAGGCCTAAGCCGGCCGGAGGCATCCCATGAACAGCAATCGTCGCGATTTTCTCAAGATCATGGCGGTCGGGGCCGCGGGGGCGGCGACCGCGCTCGCCGCCGGACCGGCCCAGGCGCGTCTCCCGAAGGCACTGCCGTCAGGGGCGATCGGCCTCCTCTACGACGCCACGCTCTGTATCGGCTGCAAGGCCTGCGAGGTTGGCTGCAAGGCCGCCAACCAGATGCCGATGGACCACGACTCGGGCGTCGAGGAGGCACATGGCGTGAGCGGGGTGTGGGATGCTCCGGACGACCTGAACAGCCGCACCCTGAACAAGATCAAGCTGTGTGCGACGGGCGACGCGAGCCACGGTGGCTTCAGCTTCGTCAAACGCGCCTGTATGCACTGCGTCGACCCCAACTGCGTGTCGGCTTGTCCGGTCAGCGCCCTGACCAAGGATCCCACGACCGGTATCGTCCGCTACAACCCTGACGCCTGCATCGGCTGCCGCTATTGTCAATTGGCCTGTCCGTTCAACGTCCCGAAGTTCGAGTACGACAAACCCTTCCCCAAGATCGTCAAGTGCGAACTGTGCGCCGACCGCGTCGCGCAGGGCGACCTACCGGCCTGCGCCGCGGCCTGCCCCACCGGGGCCTGTCTGTTTGGGCCGGTGACCGAGCTGCTGGCCGAGGGCCACCGGCGTCTTGGCTTCCGGCCCGGCGAGACCCAGGACTACCCCATCCACAGCCTGGATGGCAGCGAGCAACGCACGGCCACGGTGACCGGCTATGTGCCGAGCATCTACGGCGAGACCGAGACGGGCGGCACCCAGCAATTGCTGATGGCGGGCGTGCCCTTCGATCGGCTTGGACTGCCGCCACTGGGCGAGGAGTCGCGCGCGCGACTCTCCGAGACCATGCAGCACACCCTCTACCAGGGCATGTTCGCGCCCACGCTATTGTTCGGCGGACTGGTCTACGCGGTCTTCCGCAACATCCGCGAGGGCTGCGAGGATCGCGCGACCCCGACCGATCCGGCCAGCGAACCGGAGGAGCGCCGCCATGACTGAGGTCTACCGTCCGGTGGGTGGCAAACTGCTGACCACTCAGTTCTACTTCATGGGGATCCTGGCGCTGATCGGGGGTTACTTCCTGGTGCGCCGCTTCGTCTTCGGGATCGGCGACATCGCCCATCTCAGCGACGGCTTCCCCTGGGGGCTGTGGATCACCTATGACGTGGTCGTCGGCACCGCCCTGGCCTGCGGCGGTTACGCAATGGCCATCCTGGTTTATGTGTTCCACCGCTGTCAATTCCACCCGATGATCCGGGCGGCGCTCCTGACCAGCGTCTTCGGCTATACCTTGGCGGGGGTATCCATCGTGGTGGATGTCGGGCGCTACTGGAATCTCTATAACGTCTTTCTGCCGCAATACATCAATCTCGGCTCGGTGATGCTGGAGGTCGCGCTGTGCGTGACCACCTATACCCTGGTGCTGTGGATCGAGTTTTCGCCCACCATCCTGGAGGCAATGAAGGCCAACCGGCTGCTGCGGCTGATGCGTCACATCCTGTTCTTCTTCATCGGCGTGGGTATCCTGTTGCCGACCATGCACCAGTCCTCGCTCGGGTCGCTGCTGATCATCGCCGGGTATAAAGTCCATCCGCTTTGGCAAAGCAACCTGATCCCCCTGCTGTTCCTGATCACGGCCATCGCCATGGGCTATGGGATGGTGGTCTTCGAGTCGCTCTACGCCTCGGCTAACCTTGGCCGCCGGCTCGAAACCAAGATGCTTGCGCGCATCGGCGCGGTCATCCCCTGGCTGCTGATCGCCTGGCTGGTGCTGCGTATCGGCGATCTCGCGCTCGTCGGCAAGCTCGGATTGCTGTTACAGCCGGGACCCGAACCCATCCTGTTCGCCTTGGAAGCGGCGCTCTTCATCTATGCCACCGTCATCCTGTTGGAGCCGCGGCGGCGCATCCGCCCCACCGCGCTCTTCTGGAGCGCGCTGGCGGTGGTGCTGGGTGGTGCTCTCTATCGGTTCAATGCCTTCCTGATCGCCTATGACCCTGGTCCGGGCTGGCACTATTTTCCGGCGGTCGGCGAACAGATGATCACCTTGGGCTTCGTCGCGATCGGGGTCATGGCCTATCTGTTCTTCGTCAAGAAGACGCCGGTCCTGGCCGCCAAACCATAACCGTTGATCGATACCTGGCGGGGGACGGCCGCAGGCGCCGCCCCCGCAACCAACTGGAGACCCCGATGAGCACCAAGCGCATTTCTGTCGATCCGGTGACCCGTATCGAGGGACATCTGCGGATCGATTGCGACATCCGCGACGGCAAGGTCGTCGACGCCTGGTCGAGCGGTCAGATGTGGCGCGGGATCGAGACCATCCTGATCGGCCGCGATCCCCGCGATGCCTGGCTCTACACCCAACGCATCTGCGGGGTCTGCACCACGGTCCATGCGATCTGTTCGGTGCGCGCAGTGGAAAACGCCCTGGGCCTCGAGATCCCCTTGAATGCCCAGTTGATCCGCAACCTGATCATGGCTGCCCATGGGATCCATGACCATATCGTGCATTTTTATCAACTGTCGGCGTTGGATTGGGTGGATGTCGTGTCGGCGCTGGACGCCGACCCCCGGGCCGCCGCGACGCTCGCGCAAGGGCTGTCGAACTGGCCCAACAACAGCGCTGAACAGTTTACCGCGGTGAAGACGCGCATCAAGAAATTCGTCGATAACGGGCAACTCGGGATTTTTGCCCACGGCTATTGGGGACACCCGGCCATGAAGCTGCCCCCCGAGGCCAATCTGATGGCGGTTGCTCATTATCTGGAGGCGCTCGACTATCAACGCCGGGCCAACCAGATTGTCGCCATCCTGGGCGGCAAGACTCCGCATATCCAGAATCTCGCGGTCGGTGGTGTTGCTAACGCCATCAACCCGGACGAACAGTCCGCGCTGAATATGGAGCGACTCGCCTATGTCCGGACGCTCATAACTGAGTTGGGGGGGTTCGTCCGGGAGGTCTATCTGCCCGATGTCACCGCCATCGCGGGGCTCTACGCGGATTGGCTGCCCTATGGCGAGGGCGTCACCGACTATCTGTCCGCGCCCGATTTTCCACGCGATGCGAAGGGCACCGACTTTGCCATGCCGGGCGGCTATATTCCCCAGGCCGATCTTAGCCGACTGCACCAGATCACCCATTTCGGCGACCCGTATTTCGAGCATAACGTCAAGGAGAGCATCAAGCACAGCTCGACTTTGGCCATTTCAGGCCGTCGAGGCCAGTTGATCCAGCAAGCGTTCCCAGTCCCGCTGGGAAATAACGAGGGCGTCCGGGTCTGCGGTTGAGTTGACGAAATTCGCCGCCGCCCAACTGGTGCGGCGCACCA
>NZ_CAIZIZ010000232.1 GCF_903933125.1 uncultured Lamprocystis sp.
CCCACGGGGTCGCTGCGCGACTTTCACGGTGCAAGACGACGACGGCATGCGTTTGCCGCCGCTATTGCTGGAGGCGCCGGTCAATGCCCGCCAAACACCAGAACCTGCAGCGGCAGCAGCAGCGCCTGGATGCGCAGGATCATCGCGTGCACCAGGCCGACCGCGTCGATGGCGTGGAGGCCGAACCGGCGCAAGGTCCCGATCTCCTCCGACTGCAGCGCCTCGTGGTTGCTGGTATAGGCATTGGCGATGCAGTTCCCGCCCTGGGGCAGGTCCGCCAGTTGGCCCGCGTAGAGCGGCTCCATAATGACGGTGATGGTGCCGGGACGCGCGAACTGCTGGACGTCGACCAGCGTGTCGGTCGGCCGCACCTGGCCGGCGGCGATGACGTTCTGGACCTCGGTGACGACCATCGGGACGATGACCCAGGGCTTGGCGATGCAGGTCACCTCGCCGATCATGCCCACCTTCATCACCTGCGCCTCGATCTGCCCGAAACCAGCCAGGAGGGCCGTGACCTTGCGCTCCGGCACCAGGATGCCGGCGGGTCTGAGCATCGGGTTGACCACATCGCCCGGCCGCAACGCGAACTGTTGCAGAATCCCGTCGGTCCCCGCCACGACCAGGGTCTTCTTGAGGTCCACCTCGGCCTCACGCAGCGCTGCCTCGGCGCTCGCCTTCTGGGCCGGGAGCTTGAACTCCATCTCCGAGACGACGGCCTCACGGCTCGCCAGGGCCGCGTCGAGCGCGCCCTGCTGGGTGTCGACCTGCACACGCACCCGATCGACGTCGCGCTCCGCGACCGAACCGGGACTGCGGCGCTGCACTTCCGACCGGGCCGCGAGCTCGTCGATGGCCTGCTGACGCGCGCCGCGCGCCTGGACGATACGGCCATCCGCTTCGGCGAGTTGAGACTTGGCCACCACCATCGCGGCCTCGACCTCGGCAACCTTGCGTTGGGCCGTTGCCACCGCCGCCTCCTGTTCGGTGCTGTCGAGCCGGAACAAGGGCTGCCCCGCCGCCACCCGTTGGTTCATGTCGACGAAGGTCTCAGCCACCCGGCCGCTCGTCTCCGGCAGGATCGTCACGGTCCGGTACACCGAGGTGGCGGCCTTGGTCGCGGGGTGAAAATAAAAGATCGTCGTGATCAGGCTCAAGGTCAGGATCAGGCAGAGGGTGATCCCCCAACGCAGTTCGAACCAGACCGAGAACAGCGTGATCTCGTGTCCGATCCGCTTGCCCTGGACGAAGCGGCGAAACAGGAAATCCGGCAGGATCGTCAGTGATGAGCAGAGTAGGAGTTCAAACATCGCTCAGGCCGTCCGTTGTTCGGCCGGCTGTTCCGCTGCCGGCGGTGGCGCGGCCGGTGTCGGCGCGGGCCGCGGCGCTGGTTCGCCATTCGCGGCGATCCGTTCGAGGGAGCGGGCGATGGACAACAACGGGGTCGTGAAGTCCGGCAAGGGCACCAGGGCAAGCAGCAGCCCGGCGATCCAGAAGGCGTGGTTGTGGGTGAAGAGCGCCAGGAGCCCCAGCACCGCGACGATCTGGAACTGCATCTTCTGACCGCGATGCGCCATCTGCTCAGGCAGCGCATGGAGCTTGAAGTAGAAAACACCGACGCCGATCATGGCGAGGAACACGAAGACGGCCATGGCCACGAGCAGCCAGTCGGTCTCCCCCGGCGCCACCACGAAGGGGGGCAAGTGATGTATCGCGGCCGGGTGCAGCGGCTCCGCCATCGGTGAATCTCCTGTTGGGATGGGTTGAGGTCAGTCGCCTGGCCGCGGGCGCGGAGTCTGCTCCGACGCTTATAGTACGGGTCTGATCAGGATACATGAACAGCGTCAGTTCGGGGTGATGGCGCGCTCGTCACGGCGAGCACGGAAAACATCCCAGGCGTCAATACCCCCACGCCTCATGGGCCAGCGGCAGGCGGTTCAGCAGATCCCGATACTGGGGCCACTGCGGCAGGTGGGCGTCCAGCAGCGTCTTGAACCGCGCGTTGTGATGGCGCTCCAGCAGGTGCGTCAGCTCATGGGCCACGATGTACTCAAGGCACTGCACCGGCTTCTTGGCCAGTTCCGTGTTGAGCCGGATCGCACGCGAATCGGGGTTGCAACTGCCCCAGCGGGTCTTCATCCGCTGGACGAACACCCTTCCCGCCTGCACCCCAAGGATGGCTTCCCACCGGGCGATCAGTCCGGTCGCGGCCTCCTTGAGTTGCCGGCGATACCACCCGGCGATGATGGCCTGCCGTTTCTCCTCGCTGGTGCCGGGCCGGACCCCCAGCACCAGGGCGCCGGGGGTGAGCAACAGCGCCGACATCGTCGCGTAGGAGGCCGGGTCGGTCAGGTGCTCTTTGATGATAAAGAAATATCCGTCGAATATCGCGTTTTCCAGACGGGAACTTCGGCTTAACCGGCCAGGACTCTCGCCCGACAAGAAGCGCCAAGCTTCGCTTGGCGCACTAACGTTTCGCTCATTGAACCTCTCCTGGCGTCTGTGCTCGCGGTCGCGGATGACTTGGTGGGCGCGGACGTTCCCCGTACGGGAATCCACCCGTTCGGTTTGGCTCGCCGCCTCGGTCGCTGCCGCAGTTGCAGCGCCGGGCGCGTTTCGCCCGCCTGCTCGCCCTCCGGACCAGAGGCAGACTGTGGTTCTTTCGTGACTCTTCGGCCCTTCGCTCCTCCCGGCTTTCACCGGGCGTCAACGTGACTCCGGCCTCTGCTGACTCCTGGCCCGCTCTCACACGCCAGGTCTCCCCGAGTAAGAACATGTCCTTTCGACCCGTGCCGTCAGGCTCTACCTGGTGCGTCTTTCAAGTACAGGCCCATGTCGGGCACACTGGGAGCGGCGTCCCGCCGCGATGCGGTGCCGCGGTGACCGCGAACGCTGCGGCGGCGCGCCCGGCCCCATCGCGGCAGGACGCCGCTCCCACGGGGTCGCTGCGCGACTTTCACGGTAAAGCCTCGACCTGCGGTGGCCGGAACGATGACCAAGGCCGCACTCGGCAACTCAGAACTGCCGCACTTTGATATTCAAGGTCTGGATGCGGTAGGCGATCTGGCGCGGGGTCATGTTGAGCAGGCGCGCGGCCTTGGCCTGCACCCAACCGGCCTCTTCCAGGGCGGCGATGACCCGCTCGCGCTCGTCCAGGTCCGGGTCGTCCAGATCGACCTTCGGGACGGTCTCAGCGCCTTCGGCGGCGCTGGGGCGCAGGGCCGGGGCTGGTGCCGATCCTGCGGTGCCGTTCATCGAGCGGCCGTCCCAGGTGCTGACGTCGAGCCCGGTGAGTTCGATCACATCGCGGTCGATGGTGCCGTCCTCGCTCATGACGGCCGCCCGTTCCATGCAGTTCTCCAGTTCGCGCACATTGCCCGGCCAGTCGTGGCGCATCAGGATGCGCAGCGCGCTGTCGGTGATCTGCAGGTTCCGCCCCTGCAGGCGCGCGACCTTGGTGACCAGGAAGCGGGCCAGATCCGGCACGTCTTCAATCCGCTCGCGCAGAGCCGGCATGCGGATGGGCATGACGTTGAGTCGGTAATAGAGGTCCTCGCGGAACTCACCGGCGCGCACCTCGGCCTCCAGGTCACGGTTGGTGGCGGCGATGATGCGCACGTCAACCTTCATGGTGCGGCCCCCGCCGACCCGCTCGAACTCACCCTCCTGCAAGACCCGCAGCAGTTTCGCCTGAAAGGCGGGGCTGATCTCACCGATCTCATCGAGAAACAGGGTGCCGCCGTCGGCCTGCTCAAAGCGCCCCTTGCGCATGTTGACCGCGCCGGTGAAGGCGCCCTTCTCATGGCCGAAGAGTTCGGACTCCAGCAGGTTGTCGGGCAGGGCCGCGCAGTTGAGCTTGACGAAGGCGCCGCGCGCGCGCGGCGAGTTGTAATGGATGGCGTTGGCGATCAGTTCCTTGCCGGTACCGGACTCGCCGCGAATCAGCACGGTGGTGGTCCACTTGGCGACCTGGCGCACCTGATCGAAGACGATGCGCATGGGCTGGGTCCGACCGATGATGCTGTCGAATCCGTGCGCGCCCTTGACCTCCCGGCGCAGCTTGTCGCGCTCCTCGCGCAGGGCCGCCTGATCGGCCTCGACCTTGCGGGCCAGGCGGATGGCCTGACCGATCAGATTGGCGACCATCTCCAGGAAGCGGGCACGCTGATCCAGCAAGTCGTCGACCACCGGCGGCTGCGCGGCAAAGACGCCGACCGCCCGCCCCTCGCCGATGCGGATGGGCACGCCGATGAACGGCAGGTCTGGCCGGTAGAGGTTGAGCCGGTCCAGGAAGCGCGGCTCATCACCGACCCGCGGCAGCACACACGACTGGTTCTGCTCCAGGATACGCCCGATGACGCCTTCACCTGGGCGATAGGTTACTGATTCGAAAGGGTCGGCGTCATCACTGTTGTGCAAGGCGCTGATCATCAGGTCGCCGCTCTCTTCGTCGAGCAGACTGACCAGGCCATAGCACAGCCGTCCGCGGTCATGCAGCACCCGCAGAACCTCGCGCAGGGTCTGTCGCAGGTCGAGCGAGCGGCTCAGGACGCTGCTAACCTCATAAAGCGCATCCAACTGGGCGTCGAGCAGGTCCAGTCGGGCGGCGTCCGCGGCGTCGACTGAATCCAGGGGATCTGGGTTCATTAGCTAAGTGGCGAGTGGATAGTGGATAGTGGATAGTGGATAGTGGATAGTGGATAGTGGTTAGTGGATAGTGGTTAGTGAATAGTGAATAGTGGTGAGCGAAACAGGCGATGGCGGTCTTGGTCTTTGGTCCCACGGATCCTGGTCCGCGCAGCGGACCCTACGGATGCGGCTGGTTACTGGTCCGCCGGTACGGCGCTCAGGGTCAGGTGAATACGGCAACCGTCCTGATAGTCCGGGTCGACCTCGATATAGCCGCCATGGGCATTGACGATCTCCTGCGCCATGGGCAACCCCATCCCGGCCCGGCCACGCCGGTTGCGCCAACCAATGTAGAAGGGTTCGAAGACCCGATAGCGATCCTCGAAGGGAATACCGCGACCGTTGTCCTGGACCGCGACTTCCACGGCGCCGTCGACGCTGCGGGTCGCCAACAACAAATCGCGTTGCGGACGGCCGGACTCATTCACCGCCTGAATCGCATTATCAATCAGATGCTTGAACAGCGACCGCAACGAATCTTTATGACCGGGCAGTTCCGGCAGCAGGTGTGAGGGCCGCCAATCCACCACGATGCCGGCGGCGAGCAGACGGTCAGTCTCCAATTCCAGCACCTGGCGCAGCAGTTCGTTGACATTGACCATGACACCGGGCTCGCGCGGACCCTCGGGCAAGGCCGCCTTCAGGGTATCCAGCGCCTTGGTACCGGACCGGCTGATATCCTCCAGCATCTCCGCCAGGGTCTCCAGACTCGCGCTGCCGCTGCGCGCCAGGGCCGCGGCGGCCTGGATGACGTTCATCGGCGCCTGTATCTGGTAGATGGACGCGGCCATGGTCTCATGCAAGCTATGCGTCAATTGCTGTTCCGCCAGGCGGGCGCGCAGGTTCTCCAGGTGGGCGCGCTCAATCTCCCGACGGCGCGCGGTCACCTCGTTGGCCAGCAGCAGCATGCGCCGCTCGCCCTTCTTTTGCCGCCCGAAGAACCCGCGGGCACTCGGGTCCAACTCGTCCGCCGGGGTCCCCGAGCAGGAGAACCAGCGGGGACCGCTCGATCCCGGCGCCGCGATACTGATCTCCAGGTCTTTGAACGCGCGTCCGCTCAGACACTCAACCAACGGATCCAGACCCACCTGCTCGCGCAGAGCGGCGCTGAACGCCTGCGCCGGCTCGCGGCCGGCCAGTTCACCGGAGAGCTTCTTGCACGCCTGATTATCCAGCAGCACCCGCCCTTCGGCATCGAGCAGTACCACCACCACCGGGGCGGCATCCAGCACGGTCTCAATGCGCATTTTCTGGCGGCGCAGTTCGCCCTCCAACTCGTGCACCTTGGTCACATCCCGGTGCATCCCCAGGAAATATTTGAGTCCGCCGCCCTGTTCCAACACCGGGGCGATGGTCAGCTCAGCCAGGTAGTCCCCACCCTGCCGGGTGCGGTTCACCAGGGTGCCGGTCCAGGTCTGCTTGCCCTGGATGGTCCGCCACAGATGTTGATAGATGTTCTCCGGCGTCGCCTTGTTGGAGAGGATCGACTCGTTCTCACCGATCACCTCGTCGCGGGTATAGCCGGTCAGGAGTTCGAAGGCCCGGTTGACGTAGAGGATGCGCGCCCGCGCGTCGGTGATCGAAATCGCCGACGGGGCCTGTTCCACGGCCTCGAAAAAGAGCCGTGGCGGCAGCGGGTCGGCCGCGTTCCCCGCCATCAGCGTCAACGCCTCAATGACATCTCCCGGCGTACCCGCCGGGGGCGAGGCGAGGAATTCACCCAGGGCATTCACAACGACGTGCTCCGCGGACTCCGGGTTTGGTCGAGCCGACACGGCGATCTCCAGTCAGGGTGGGTCTGTAGGTTGGGTAGCACTGCACGAAGCATACCCGAGCGGCCGCGTCCGACCAAAACCGAACTGCATGGTCGGTTCGCGGCCCCACCGGCACCAATGCCGCGAGTCCCCGACCGCGTCTCGCCGCGCGCCTTGTCGATCTTACGACAATTCAGCCGCCGTACCGCGGTCGGGTTGTCGCGTCGACCACAGCTTGGAGTCGGTTCGGGTCGCCATCCAGCGTGGACGCGCCCTGCTTCCTGACAGCATCGCAACACTAAAGCCCTGATCCTTTGTGCGGTCTGTACCGGAATCGCACGCGTGCCGGGGCGCTTCGGTGAACCACTGCCGCGGCGCCCGTAATCCTGGCACCGCGATTGCATTTGGAGTCTCAGGCTAAGTATGACGGTGGATTCGGGAATGGGTGAGTACCTGCTGCTGATCTTAGGGACCGCACTGGTCAACAATGTGGTGCTCGTGAAGTTTCTCGGGCTCTGTTCCTTCATGGGTGTCTCGAACAAAATCGACTCCGCCCTTGGCATGGGGCTGGCCACGACCTTCGTCCTCACCATGGCCACGCTTGCGGGCTGGCTGCTGGACCATTGGTTACTGGAGCCCCTTCAAATCGGTTACTTGCGTATTTTGACCTTCATTCTGGTGATCGCCGCGGTGGTGACGTTCACCGAAATGGTCGTACGCAAGGTTTCACCCGCTTTATACCAGGTTCTGGGGATCTACCTGCCGCTGATCACCACCAACTGCGCTGTTCTTGGCATCGCCTTGTTGAACTCACAGGAGGGGCACGGATTGTTCCAGAGTGTTGTGTACGGACTTGGATCGGCCTTGGGCTTCACCCTGGTCATGGTTCTATTTGCCGGGCTGCGCGAACGGCTGGCCTTGGCCCAGGTCCCCGCGGCCTTCGCGGGGTTGCCGATCGCCTTTATCGTCGCGGGTCTCTTGTCCCTCGGGTTCATGGGCTTCGCAGGCCTGGCGTGACCAACATGGCCGCCGCCTGATCGCGGACGGCCCCGGAGAAACGCAATCGTGATCATCGCCATTGGCAGTATCGCCCTTCTCGGCCTCACCCTGGGTGGCTTGCTCGGCCTCGCCTCCCGCTACCTGCGGGTCGAGGGGAATCCGCTCACCGAGAAAGTCGCCGCCCTGTTACCGGGCTCCCAATGCGGCCAATGCGGCTACCCCGGCTGCGGCCCGGCCGCGGAGGCCATCGCCTCCGGCACGGCTGCCGTCACAATTTGCATTCCCGGCGGTCGGGCAGTGGTCGAGGAACTGGCCAGCCTGCTCGGCCAAGCGGTCAACCTGGCGGGCGTCGCCGAGCAGGCCCCGACCGTCGCGAACATCAATGAGAACCTGTGCATCGGGTGCTGCAAGTGCTTCAAGCGCTGCCCGTCGGACGCGATCATGGGGGCCAACAACATGATCCACAGCGTCTTCGCCGATGCCTGTATCGGCTGCGGAAAATGCTTCGAGGTCTGCCCCACCGAGTGCATCGAGATGCGGCCGGTGGCTCCCACCATGCAGACCTGGTTCTGGCCCAATCCGGCCCAACCGGGCGCCTGATCTGGATGAGCGTATCAAGATGAAACTCTTCAACATCCGCGGCGGCGTTCACCCGGAAGACCGCAAACACCTGGCAGCCGACCAGGCCATCGAAGACCTGCCCCTGGCGCCCTTGCTGCATGTTCCCCTACAGCAGCATATCGGCAACGCGGCCACACCCGCCGTGCGCCGCGGCCAGCAGGTGGCCAAGGGTGAGTTGCTGGGCACCGGTCAGGGCCCCATTTCCGCCCCGGTGCATGCCCCGACCTCCGGGCGCATCATGGGAATCGGCAGCTTTCCGGCGCACCATGTCTCCGGTCTCTCGGTACGGACCATCACCCTGCAACCGGACGGGAAAGATCGGTGGTTGGAGGGCATTGAAGGCGTGCCCGATCCGTTCACCCTGGACCCCGATGAGATCGCAGCCCGGGTCGCCGCGGCGGGCATCGTCGGGATGGGCGGTGCCACCTTCCCCTCGGCGGTCAAGCTCAATCTGCGTAAGAAATACCGGCTGCACACCCTGGTCATCAATGGAGCCGAGTGCGAACCCTATCTGACCTGCGATGACCGACTGATGCGTGAGCACACCGCGCAGGTTCTCGACGGCGCCCGCATCATGGCCCATGCCCTGGGGATGACGCAGATCATCATCGCCATCGAGAACAACAAACCCCAGGCCCAGGCGGCGATGACCCAAGCGGCCGCGGATCACGCCGCTGTGCGGGTGGCCGGCCTGCCCATGCGTTATCCCATGGGCTCCGAAAAACATCTGGTGCAGACCCTCACCGGCCGCGAGACCCCGGCCCGCGGACTCACGGCCGACATCGGGGTGGTGGTCCACAACCCGGCCACCGCCTTCGCGGTCCACCAGGCGCTGCGCCTGGGCTGGCCCCTGATCGCGCGTCTGGTCACCGTCAGCGGCGGCGCCATCACCCGGCCGCGCAACCTGCGGGTGCCGCTGGGGACGCCGGTGCAGCATCTGATCGACTATTGCGGCGGCTTCCGGGTGGAACCCACGCGCCTGATCAGCGGCGGACCCATGATGGGTAACCCCCTGCCCGGCACCCGGGTCCCCATCGTCAAGGGCAGCAATGGGGTCCTGGCCCTGACCGCCGAAGAGGTCAATGCGCAGGCAGCGGCGCCCTGTATCCGCTGTGCCAGCTGTGTTGCCGCCTGTCCCTGCGGCCTGTTGCCGCTGCAGATGGCCGCTCATGCCCGCGCCGGTGACCTGGATGGAACGGTGCGCCTGGGGTTGATGGACTGCATCGGCTGCGGGTCCTGCTCCTACGTCTGCCCCGCCCATATCCCGTTGGTTCAGTTCTTCAACTACGCGAAAGGCGAGATGGCCGCCCGTGGGCGCGCCAAACAGAAACAGGCCGAGACCAAGCGTCTGATCGAGCAGCGCACCGCGCGCATCGAGGCGATCCAGCAGGCGAAACGCGAGGCCATGGCCGCGCGTAAACGGGAAACCGCCGGCAAGCCGCCGGCCCAGACACCGGCGGACCGCCGGGCCGAGGCCTGAGATGTATAGCGACACCCCGATCGCGGGACCCTACGCCCATGAGCGGACCAGCGTCTCGCGGATCATGGTGCTGGTGGTCCTCGCCCTGGTCCCCGCCACCCTGTTCAGCCTGTGGCAGTTCGGCTGGCCGGCGATCTTCCTGTTCCTGATCACGGTCGGCACCTGTCTGATCGCGGAAGCCGCCTGCCTGCGGGCGGCGGAGAAGCCGCTGCGGCCCAGCCTGCTGGATGGCTCGGCCCTGCTCACCGGCTGGCTCCTGGCCATGAGCCTGCCGCCCTGGGCGCCCTGGTGGATCGGCGTCCTGGGCGGGCTGATCGCCATCGTGGTCGCCAAACAGGTGTTCGGCGGCATCGGCCAGAACCTGTTCAACCCGGCGATGGTCGCGCGGGTGGCGCTGTTGATTTCCTTTCCGGCCGAGTTGACCCGGTATGTGGCCCCGGCACCGTTGTTCTCGCCGCAAGCCCCTGGATTCGGCGAGGGCCTGGCGATCACCTTCGGCCTGGACGGTCCCGACATGGTGACCGGGGCGACGCTGCTCGGCCAGGTCCGCACTGACCTTGGCCAGGGCCATCCCCTCCCCGACATTCTGCCCGGCATCTATCAGCCCTGGTCCGACGCGGTCGGCACCCTGGCCGGCAGCATGGGTGAGACCTCCGCCCTGCTGCTGCTGCTCGGCGGGCTCTTTCTGCTCTCCCAGCGGGTCATCACCTGGCACATCCCCGTCGCCACCATCGTCACGCTGGCCCTGGCCGCGACCCTGATGAACCTGTATGACCCGGCCCACTACCCCGATGCCCTTTATCATCTGGTCGGCGGAGCCACGCTGCTCGCGGCCTTTTTCATCGCCACCGATCCGGTGACCTCGCCGATTTCCCCGCGCGGGCAGTTGATCTTCGGAGCGGGGTTGGGCGTGCTGATCTACAGCATCCGCACCTGGGCCGCGTATCCGGAGGGGGTCGCCTTCGCGATCCTCCTGATGAATACCTGCACCCCCTTGATCGATCACTACGTTCGACCGCGCGTCTACGGACGCGACCGCAAGGGCGCCCCGATCGAATACGCCGACGACGCCGACACCGAGGTGACCCGATGAGCACCGCAGTCCAGGCCAGCCTGCCGCGCGGCATTCTTTACCAGGCTCTGTTGCTGGGCAGTTTCACCTTGCTGGCCGCCGCCCTGCTCGCGGTGGCCGACCGGGTGACCCGTGAGCCCATTGCCCTGCGTCACGCCGAGGACCTCAACGCCTCGCTCAGTCAGGTGATTCTGGCGGGCATTCACGACAACGACCTGGCGGCCAACCCGCTCACCCTGACCGACGCTGCCGGCGCCCCGGTCCTGGTCTACCGCGCCCTGCGCGAGGGTCAGGTCACGGGGGTGGCCTACCAGGTGATCGGCAACGGCTACGCCGGCGAGATCACCGTGATCCTGGCCCTGGATGCCGAAGGCCAGGTGCTCGGCACCCGGGTCCTTGCCCACAAGGAGACCCCAGGACTGGGCGACAAAATCGAGGCCGCCAAGGACGACTGGATCCTCGCCTTCAACGGCCGCTCGCTGGGCGACCCGCCGGCTGAACGCTGGGGCGTGAAAAAGGACGGCGGCGTCTTCGACCAATTCAGCGGGGCGACCATCACCCCGCGGGCGGTGGTGCGCGCTATCAAGGGCGGACTCGAATTTTTTGCCGCGAATCAAACGGATCTGTTAGCCCCGGCACGGGAAGCAACCGTCCACGACAACGCGAAACAAGTGCATTAGGAAACACCGTTGACGTCTCGGTCGTTGTCGTTGTCGTAATCGAGCGTTCTATCGAAACCCGATCAACATCGACCTGCGCATGCCCACACCGAATCGCTTCTCCGATTACGACAACGACAACGACAACGAACCCGTTACTCAGGCGATTGCCGACCGGATCTGATCGTTGCCAAACCAGGAGTCTCCCATGACCGATGCCGCCAAACCGAAACCCGCCACCGACTGGGGCCGCATCACCCGCGACGGCCTGTGGGGCAACAACGTCATCCTGGCTCAGGCGCTGGCCCTGTGCCCGACCCTGGCGGTGACCAGCACCGCCACCAATGGACTGGGCATGGGCCTCGCCACCACCGCCGTGCTGGTGCTGTCCAATCTGCTGGTGTCCCTGCTGCGCGGGATCATCACGCCCGAGGTTCGCATTCCCGTCTATATCGTCTTGATCGCCACCCTGGTGACCCTGGTGGACCTGGGTCTCAATGCCTATGCGCATGAACTGCACAAAGTCCTTGGGCTCTTCATTGCCCTGATCGTGGTCAACTGCGCCATCCTGGGGCGCGCCGAGTCGTTCGCCTCAAAGAACCCGGCCGCCGCCTCCGCCCTGGACGGCCTCGCCATCGGGCTTGGGTTCACGCTGGTGCTGGTCGTTCTAGGCGGGGTGCGGGAGGTAATCGGCAGCGGCACCCTGTTCGCCGGCGCCGCGCAATTGCTCGGACCCTCATTCGGCTTCCTGGAACTGCACCTGATTCCGGACTATCGGGGCTTTTTGCTCGCCATCCTGCCGCCTGGCGGCTTTCTGGCCTTGGGCTTCCTGCTCGCCGGCAAGCGCCTGATCGATGCGCGGGCCGCCGCGAATCGCCGGCGGCAAGCGAGCGCGGAGCCGGTCTTAACCTGATCTCGCAACATTGGAGTGGAGTTCATTTTATGCACGTCGGCATCGCGTACGCGGACAAATTCAAACAGACCTGGCTCAAGCTGGACATGCCGGACGGCAGCACCGTGCGCGAGGCCATCCTGCGCTCCGGCCTGCTCAACCAATTCCCGGAGATCGATCTCGACCGCAATCAAGTCGGCATCTTCGGCAAGATCACCCGTCTGGACGCCAAGCTTGCCGACGGCAACCGGGTCGAGATCTACCGCCCCATCATTGCCGACCCCGAGACTGTGGAACGGCGTGACCGCGATTGATGAGAGTTGCGTTGTCAGGGCTTCCAGCCCTGACTGTTCCAGCCCCGACACCACCAAGCCAAAATGGCCTGACGACGCACTTTCACGGTAAGCTTCGACCTCCAGTTCACGGCGCCTGGCGTCGGTAGTCAAAAAGACACTCGACATTCATCGGTTTCTCTGCTATACGCCCCTGTATACAGATTGCGCGCGGAAACCGTTGATATGACACCGGACCCCGACTACCGCTTTTGCGTGAGCCCCATCGCCCGATGGGAAAGCTAGCCAAGCACCGCTTACCGAGCCCGGCGGAACCAGCACCCGAACCGGCCCGCCAATGCTGGCTGGTGCGCCACCCGGATGGTTCCGTTGCCGCGCATTCATTCACCCCACCCGCGACCTACGATGAGGTTCGCACCTGGTACCCCGACGCCCTGAGCATCGAACCCGAGCAGCCGGCAGAACCGTTCTCAGATCCGGACCTGCTGCCGGATTCGACGCTCAGGCCCGCAACGCCCGTCACCTGCGGCACCTGTGCCCATTGGGTGCGGGATCCGATCGGCGACGGCGCCGGACTCGGCATCTGCCTGGCGGATGCCCCGGCAAGCCGCGAGCCGGGTTCATTGTGGCCAGCCGTAAAACTCTACTGTCGGTACCATAGCGATTCAGACAGACGATGAGCGGCGTACCCGCTCGACGGCCTGAATGATCGTTCCGGCCGCAAGGAAACCGGAGGTTGAGGCTTACCGTGAAAGTCGCGCAGCGACCCCGTGGGAGCGGCGTCCCGCCGCGATGGGGCTCGGCGCGCAGCCGCGGCGTTCGAGCTCACCGCGGCACCGCATCGCGGCGGGACG
>NZ_CAIZIZ010000233.1 GCF_903933125.1 uncultured Lamprocystis sp.
GCCTCCTGGGGCAACAGGCAGTCAATCCCTTTGACACCGCGGAGCGTCAACAGGTTGCCGCCGAGTACGCGACGCGCGGGAGCCAGGAGAATTCGCCACCAGTGTCAGGAACGAACCCCAACGATCGGCGGCCGGGATGTTGGGGTTCGTTCCTCACCCCAACCTACGGGCTAACCAATTGAAACCCAGCCGGGAGGTTGGGGTTCTAATATCCAGATAAACCCTTGGTGTAGGGGCGGGTTTGAAACCCGCCCTACGTCCGGTGATCACGTCCGACGGCGATATCAGGGACCCGTCCCCGTGACCGCCGCGCTCCCGGCCTCGGTCCAGGCCCGCCGCGCCGGGTCGTACATATCCTCCACCGATGCGGGCGGATGCGTGTAGGTACCGGGGGTGACTGCCCGCACCAGATAGCCCAGTTGGAACTCGGTCGGGTCATTGTCGTCGCGGTCCACGGCAGCGACGAAGCGGTCCGAGCGGAATTCCTGGTGGGCGGGGGCGTCGAGCAGGTTCAGACCCGGAATGCCGCCGATGTCCCCGGACTTGAGCAGGTTGGGATTGTCGATCTCCAGGCCGGCGGGCAATGGGTCATCGACGATCAGCCGCGCCGCCTGTTGGCGGTTCGCGCGCACCGTGACGACGGCCAGCAGCCGTCGGCCCTGGGGCAGGTTGGTCAACTCGGCGCGCCGGCCGTCCAGGTCATAGTAGGCGCGCTCGATGACATAGCCGTCGCCGCCCGCGGGCGGGGCGACGCGCGGAACACCCAGGGTGCCGACCATGGCATCCACCGGCTGGGTTCCCAGGTTCGCGATGACCACGGGGGCTGCGCCGAGCCGGGCGTCGTCGAAGCGGCCGAACCAGGCCCCCTTGACCGGCGTGCCGTCGACCGCGAGCGCAAGCCCCGCCCCGCCCTTGGTCAGCGCCTGGGCGGCGAGCAGCAGCCAGGCGTTGTCCTGGGTGCTGCGCCAGGTCTGGCGGGCGGCCAGATCCTGAACCTGGCCGGCCAGGGCCCGCAGATCCAGCGCGGCACTGCCGGACTCGGCGGCCAGGGCCAGCACGGCGGCGGCATCACGCAGGGGTGAACCGTAATCGGCGCGCCAGCCGGTGGCCGCCGGTGATCCGTTCAGGGCCGCGGCGGCGGCACTCAGGGCCTGATCCGCGCGGGTCCGGTCACCATAGAGCGCCAGTGCGGCACCGATCTGGGCTTGCGCCAGCGGTGACCCCAGGTCGCCGAGCCGCTCGTCGGCCAGGTAGCGCAGGTCGCCGATGGAGGCGCGGCCGTTGCGGGCCAGCACATAGACCGCATAGGCGTCCGCCGGGCCCGGATTGGTATAGGCGCCGCGATTCTTGAGGTTATCCAGCGCGGAGTCCAGGGCCGCCTGGGGGACTTCGAAGCCGCGCTCGCGGGCACGGGTCAGGAAGTCGGTGGCGAACGCGGACAACCAGAGGTCGTCACCGCCCGGACTCCAGGCTCCGAAACTGCCGTCAGCCGAGGTATTCGCCAGGATGCGGGTGATGGCGTCGCTGACCCGCGGGCCGACCGCGGCGTCACCGCGCAAGCCGGCGGCCAGCGCGACCTCGTCCAGATAGAGCAGCGGCAGCGCCCGGCTGGTCAGTTGCTCGGTGCAGCCGTGGGGATAGCGGTCCAGGGCGCGCAGGATGCCGGCAATGTCGAGCCGCCCCGCGCGGCTGACCGAGACCATGACCTCCCCGGTACCAGGGACCAACCCCTTCAGCAGATCCGCGGTCAAGCGCAGGCCGGCGCCGCCGGGAGCCAGTTCATGCCGGGTCGTCGTGAACTGGGCCGGCGCATTGTCACGCACCCCGAGGGTCAGGCGCTTGGTCAGCGTCAAACCGGTCGGCGTGGTGACGCGCACCACCAAGGTCTCGTCACCGACGGCGAGCGCCTCCAGCGGGAAACTGAGATCCTGACGGACGCCGGCGTCCAGCGTGATGCGGTGGGTGGCGTGCGCGGCCGTGGTGATCAGACCGCGCTCGGCAGTGATCGTGATCTCGGCCTCGGCGCTGGTGGCGGACGCGGGCGGCGCGCCGGGCTGGGGAGCGGCGTCCGGTTCCACCAGGGTGAGCCCGAGCAGCAGCCGCGAGCGGTCTCCGGGAGCGAGGAAGCGCGGCAGACTGGCGCTCACCACCACCGGGTCGCGCACCAGGGCATCCGCCACGCCGTGGCCAACACCCGCGGCGGTCCAGGCCATGGCCATCAGCCGCACGGTGCCGTTGAAGTCCGGGATCGGCACCTGGACCAGGGCCTGACCCTGCGCATCCAGCCGCACCACACCCGAGAAATAAGCCATCAATTCCTCGCTGGGCGGCGGTGCCAGCATGCGCATCCCGCCGCCGTCACCGCCGGAGCGCACCACTCCGGGGGCACCCTGCATCCGGTCGATCAACTGACCGTAGAGATCGCGGAACTCCAGACCCAGGCGACGCTGGCCGAAGTACCAGGTATCCGGTTCCGGCGGCTGGTAGCCGGTGACATTGAGGATGCCCTGATCCACCGCGGCCAGGGTGATATAGGCCTCGGCACCGGGCTGGAGATTCGGGATTGAGACGCGCACCGGCAGGCTGCCGCGGGGGCGGATGCCGGGGTCGATGCCCAGATCGACCGTGAGGCGCCGATCCTGCGGATCGACCCCGGCCCAGGCCAGCCCGATGGCCCGACCCGGCATCCGCCGGGCGGCCAGGTCCATCGGCCGATAGACGGCCGCGGTGACATAGGCGCCGGGACCCCAGTCGGCGGTGACCGGCAGTTCCAGGGTCGCGCCCGCGGCCGGCACGGCCACCGCCTGCATGGCGATCAGGCGGTCATCCACCACCATCACCAGCGCCAGACTGGGCTCAGCCGTCTTGCCGCGGGGTTCGAGATGCACCCGCGCCCGCTCGCCCACCCGATAGCTCGATTTGTCCAGTGACAGCTTGATCTGATCCGGCGTGTCGGCCGCGCGCGGCGCCACGTACCAACCGGCCTCGAAGCCCAGGCTGGCGGGCAGCAGGCCAGCGGCGTCGATCCGCAGGCGGTAGGCACCCCAGGCCACCGGGGCCTCTATTCGACCGGGGGCGTCCGCGTCCAGCGTCAGGGTGCCGCTGGCCACCCGCTTGGTCCGCTCGACCGGCTCGTAGTCAAAGGTGCCGTCCGCGCCGCGATACCACTGGAAGTCCGATTCGATCCGCTCCAGGGTCCAGGCCAGTGCAGCGGCAGCCCGGCGCGTCCCGTCACTCGCCAGGGCGATGACCTCGAATCCGGCGGTACCGCCCTCCTCCACCTCACCCTCGAACAGCGGGCGGACGCCGATGCGCGCCTGGCCGTCCAGCACCGGCAAACTCAGGGTGCGCTCGACCGGCCGACCGCCCGCGTCCAGCACCCGCACCAGCAGGTCGGCGGTCAACAGCCGGCTGGTCGGGGTCAGTTCGGGCAGCAGAATCTGGACCTCGGCCGCACCGGCCGCGTCCGTGGTGACGGGGTCGAGCGGTTGCTGCGTCGTCTCCGGCGCATCATCCACGAGACCGAAGCGGTAACCGGGATAGGCGGCCAGGCTCTCGGCCACCTTGACCAGGGTCTCGCCCTCGACCTTGAGCCCGGCGGCGGGCGCACCGTAAAGGAACCGCGCCTTGATCGGCAGGCTTGCCAGGGCGCGCGGGTCGAGCCCGGCACCGGGGGCGCTGAGCGCGAAGTCCAGACGCTCGGGCTGGAAATCTTCCACCAGAAAGGTCGTCTGTGCCAGCGGCTCGCCCTTGGGATCGGCATAGGCCAGCGCGCGCCAGGTGCCGCGCTGTGCGGACCCATTGAGAACCAGATCCGCCTGGTGACCGCCGAGGCCGCTGTCCGCTACCTGCATCCGCTCGCGCTCCACCCCGTCGGGGCGGCGGATCACCAGCGTCAACGGCACGCCGGGGGCGGCCCGCGCCTGCGGGTCGCGCACCAGGGCGGTCAGGTGCACCGTCTCACCGGGACGATAGACGCCGCGCTCGGCCGTCAGGAAGAGGTCCAGCGGCTTGGGCGCGGGACGGCCCTCGACGCCACGGTCGGAGAGATCGAATGGATTGCGGGTCAGGTCCAGGAACCCATAGTCACCATCGGCCGCCTCGGCGGTCACCAGCACCGGCGCATTGCCGCCGCTGCCGCGCAGCAGACCGGGCTCGAAGCGGGCATAACCGGCACTGTCGGTGGCAGCCGTGCCCAGCACCTCGTTGTTACGGGCGACGAGCCGCAGTTTGACCCCGGCGACCGGGGCCGCGCTGGAGAGTGACCGCACCAGAGTGTGCAGACCGTCGTTCCCGGTCAGGGTGGTCAGACCCAGGTCGGACACCACGAACCACTGGGTGGCGATGGACGACGAACACCCCTCGTCACACGCCTGACTTTGACCTGGCGTCAGGAGTCGGGCGGGTTTAGCCGTCAGTGCGTAGACGCCGGGTTTGAGATCCGGCACCAGGGCGCCCACCGGGATGGCCGTGGTGACCTCCTGGTTCAACTGACCCTGGACCTCGACGGTACCGGTCCAGATCTCGGCACCGCTCTGATCGGCAATCTGCTCGGACTGGTAAGGCTCAAGCTGCTTGAGGAAGGGGCCGTCCCCCAGCGCCGACGCGATCGAGCGGTCGCCGATGCGGTAGACCTTGGCGTCCAGTCGGTCGGCATTCACCGAGACCACCGGGATCGCCGCTTCGCCGCCCTTGGGCAGCACATAGGCGCGGCCGGCGAAACGTGCCGCGGGGGAACGGTCGCCGACCTTGATGTCCAGGTCGACGGTCTGCTGGAGCGTCTCACCCGTAGTCGCGGGCAGACCCTGCCGCACCTGGACGGCATAGCGCCCGCCGTGGCTCACGCCATCGACACAGATCTGCCGCTCTTCCACCTCCACCGCGAGGCCCTGACCGTCCGGGATCTTCACGAAATCCGCCAGATTGGGCTTGCGCCGCTCCAGGGCCTCGGAGAATTCGATGCAGACGCGCGGTGTGGCGCTCTCCGCGTCCACCCGATGATTGGTGATACGGAACCCGTGATCTGCTTGGAGCTTGTCAAGATCCTTGCGCACCGCCGGGTCCTCGCGCACGGCCAGGGCGGCGGTCAGGGCACCCATGGCCGGTCGCCACTGCTCGCGCACCTGGAAGGCGCGCCCCAGCGCAAGCAGCGACTGGACCCGCTGGGCCTCGTTCGCGGCCGTGAGATAGGCATTGACCGCCGCGGCACCGGCCTGCGCCTTGCGCTGTTGCCGCAGGTTCCAGTCCTCCGGCTGCGCGGCGGCCAGTGTCTCGGACAGCCCGACCCACAGCGCCGAGTCATCCGGAGCCAGGCGGACCGCCGCCGCGGCGAGACTCACCGCCGGCTCGCCGTTGCCCGTCCCGCGGGCGGCGCGCAGGGCCGCGGTCAATTCAGGCAGGCCCTGATCCTTCAGGGTCTTCAAGGCATCCGGCGCCATCAGGCCGGTCAGACCCTGGGCCAGTTTACCGGCCGCGGCCAGGGTATCCGCCGGGAGGAACCCCAGATCGGCGGCGCGGCGTTCAGCCAGGCTGGCGCCGGACCCATCCACCACCCGTCCGGAGATGGCCCCGACGAAGGTCCGCAGATCGCGAAACTGATCTTTGAGGAAACACCAGCGCGCCTTGGTGTTATAGGTGAACGCGCGGCAATTGGCCGTGGTGAGACACGCGGACTCGCAGGCCGTCAGATCCACGTCCTTCAGCACCTGGATATCGCGGCCGTAATAGTCCGCGTCCTCGATCACCAGCAACTGGCGGCTGGGTGCCGGGGCCGCCAGTGTCCAGGCGGGCACCAGCGCCGCCAACAGCAGCCAGAGCGGGAATGACAGCGGGACACGCGGCGAGAATCGGAGGCCGGACATGAAACAACTCCTGTCGAGTGGTGAGCGCGCCCGGTCAGTATAGAGCCTGGCGCCCGCGCAGGCACGCGCGGCCTGAGGGATTTCGGTCAGATCGCCTGATTCTACTTCGTCACATTGGCAGCTTTCAGACCGATCGCTTACGCCGTTGCGCTAGCACCCCCGCCAAGGCACATTGCCGGGTGAGCGCCAGCGTCGCGTCACGCGCGATCCACGCACGCAGGGTGCTCACAAGCTCACCCCGGACTTATTTTTCAGCCAGTCCAGTTCCATCTTCAACCGCCCGATCTCGCTGTAGAGACGCTCCGGCCCAGCCTGATAGTCTACTTTCTGGCGTCCACGATGGGTTTCCAACAGCGTTCCGGCTGATCCAGGATCGCCTTCTTCCACTGCCCCACCTGGACCATTTCCGTACCAACGAGACACATTGCTGCATTGTACCAATGTCGTTTTTTCTCGGCCTGAGGGCGAAGCCGCGCACACTATTTCCCGCTCGTAATGAGGGACCTGCCTGCAGGCCACTGTTTGCCGTCACTATTCCGATAAATGACTGGAAATGGCGATTAGTGACGCAAATAAGCCGTAAACGCGCTATACTATTAGTTGAAGATCGCATCTTCGCGATTATTCCAATATAAGTACTTCAACAGAATACTTTATAAGACGAAATTATGTTAAGTGACTGTTTCTGAACGTTTGTTGTTTTCGTTCTTTTCCGATTTCTTATAAATAATTGTATTGATGTACTTACCCGGAGGCTGAAGGCATCGCTCATTGTAACGACCTGCAAGCATCCGCAGCCAGACCCACAAAATTCACGATTTTCGGCTCGGATTAGTCGTTTCGGCGAAACCGTCGTTTCACCGAATCATCGGCGCGACCTTCCAGTGCCGCCTGGAACCGCGATTTTCGGATCCGGAATCAAGAAAAAACGCGTTTCCACACCAGCGCGGTTGTAAGCAGAGTCAATCTCCCCATACTTGGTCGGGCAAGACCTCATGGCACATCGCCTCAAGTATGCAGGCCACGGTGCGTCGCTGAACGTTCGATTAACTCAGTAACGCCCATAAAAGAACGACGAGGCGGACAAATCATGCATACTTTATGTAGCTATCGCGACACCCACAGTGAGCTGCGCAACATCATCGAAGAACTGCGCGCGGTACTCACCTTAGAGCAATTGCGCCTACGCCCCAACGCGAAGTCCGCGTATGCACGGTCGGCTCAAGGTCTTTGCGTGCGCTGTTATGCTTAACTTCTAATTGAATTTGACCATTTTCTCGACCAATAATACCCAGAACCGGAGGTCGATCTGAATCCCAGGTACCATGACCGCGGGTTTGGTTCCCTCGGCGACGTGGCGGGTCGTTCGGGTCTGGATGCTTAATGCCTTTTTCGCCAGCATTCTGATACATTTCATCAACTTCCGTCACCTCCTCTGACATAGGCGCCCGAATACAGGCGCTAGCTGCAAGGTCTTGAATTATATGGCGCCGCTGAAGCAAATGCTTACGATCTATATCCAATTCCTGAGCCAGATGGAGAGTTGACTCGACTTTGGCCATTTTGGCAGTCTCGCAGGGAGCTAACTTCTTGAAATACTTTGAGGGCGAAAAATTAAACGGGGGCCAGGAGACCTTAACGCCGGAATTTTACCCCTCGTGAATTTTTATCTCCTCATAACTTTCTGATATTCATGTTATTTACGCCAATGAAAAATGGCCAAAGTCGAGTTGAGGTTCCCTGCGCAATACCTTGTAAGATGCGAACTATAACCGGGCATTTATGATGCGTTCCCTGCCAGATAGTCTTTGAAAATGCGTTATATACTCGCTATAGCCTATTTTTGCGATTTTTAAATCAGTTTACCTGATATTTAACAATCGCTTATATTTAATAAATATCGTAA
>NZ_CAIZIZ010000234.1 GCF_903933125.1 uncultured Lamprocystis sp.
ATGCCATCCGCAGCTTATAGGGACATGGAATCTCTCGATCAGGCGCTTAGCGATATCCTAGGTTCGGTAGGCGAAAAGTACAGTATCCAATTCGCTCATTGCTGATAGAGGGCTACAGATATTTCACTTGAAGTACTTATCACTTTGCCGACGCTATTCCTATTCAAGCGCAAAAGTGGGGTGAGCGAAGTAATAGATGGTCAGCAGCGGATCCTAACCTTGCTAGGCTTTATCGCGGAGGAATATATCGACGAAAACGGGGCGGTCACTAGGTCGCGTAATCATGGGTTCGCGTTACGCAGCTTACGCATTCTGCGCGAGTTGGAAAAGCGGACCTTCCGGGAACTTCCAGAAGACCAGAAAGAGCGCATATTCGATTTCCCCTTGTATATCGTTGAGATAGATGAGGCTCAGAACCCGAATTTTGACCCCATTGATTTATTCATTCGTTTAAATGACAAGCCATTTCCCATTCGCGAACACTCGTTCGAGATGTGGAATTCCTGGGTAGATGTCGAAGTGATAAGAGAGCTTAGACATCTCACCAACTCAAAGAGGAGCTGGTTTTTCCTGAAACGTCTAAACAGCCCTCGGGACCGAGATAGGATGGAGAACGAGGAGTTGGTGGCTTCTCTTGTATATTTGGAGTATCTCTCGACAGAAGAACCAAATCGAAAAAGTTTGGACGTATTTCAGAGTGCCGGTAGAATCAACACGCGACTTACAAATAAGGCCCATCTGAGTTCTTTACTACAGCACGTGACCGAGCATGCTGAAGCAAAAGACGCGTTCCTGAAAGCAATACGGCGCACCGATGGACTTATGCAAAAATTGCAAACTGTGCTTCTCGATAGAGACCAAAATAAGGACCAGAGGGATGAATACCTCCGGCGCGAGCTTGACAGGATGCTGGGGCAGTCTCGGCGGGTGAGCAATTTCAAACGTTCCAAACAGGACTTCTTCTTTATCTGGAAGATCCTTCATGGCCTGAGTCAAGAAATGGTTAGAAATTATCGACTTAATCTAAAAGAAGCTTGCTTTGAGATCTTTGAGTTCATAAAGGATGTTCCTGAGCCGTGGAGTAGAGCGGGCACCGGACTGGAAGAGTTTGCGCGACGTTGCGATGCGCTAAGAGAGGAGTATAGAGTTCAAGAACGACGTATGCGACTTTCAGATTCACTGAAGAAAGAGATGCTGGAGAAGCAGGAGAACAAATGCGGCATTTCAGGAGCCCCGCTTTTTATTGGCGATGATATAGAAGTGGATCACGTTCTCCCTCTCGCACTGGGCGGAGCGGATAATGAATGCAACCTCCAGATTGCTCACAAGAGCGAGAACAAGAAAAAAGGTGCGAAAAAGATGCCAAAAGGGTAAGAGCCGAATGGCGCTAAGTTAAGCGAGGGACGCAATGACAACAGTGACTTACGCGGCCAGTAGACGTCATAGTAGTTTATCGAGAACCACGCCATGGGTGGCTTGCGAATTCCAGTGTGAATTCCGGGAACAGTTTACTTGATTCCCATCGAATGAAACGCGGGCCAATGCCCTGGACAGTGCGCCTTTAGGCCAGGTCCTAGCGGAAGGGGTCAGGTCTCGCCTTGTAGCATTTCAATGAATGAAAAATGGCCTCCAGCGTGGGGGCTCGGGGAGGATGGGGTCACAGGGAGGATAAAGGCATAGGGGTCAGTTCTCGCCTTCTTGCATGCTACGATGCGAGAACTGACCCCCACCGCCCGCTCTGACCCCACCGCCCGCTGCGCCGATTCCGCGGCGGCGGCGGCGCCCCGACACAATGCGGGCCGGGACGGACGCTGGTGGTGAATTCTCCCGACCGCGAAGTCCGGAAAGAACCTATCTCACGCCAAGTCGCCAAGCACGCCAAGAAGAGCGCAATTCTACGGTGACCCAGTTACTCCGCGAGCGCCTCCGGTTTCGCTATCGCCTTGAAGACCCTTGGCGTCTTGGCGCCTTGGCGTGAGCCATTCCGGGTCTGAGCCAAGCCGGGGCGGTGGATGCGTCCGCATGGGCGCAATTCGCCACCAGTGTCCGGAGCGCGCCGGCGCGACGGCGCTCAGTCGCCGTCTTTGCCGGTGAACATGGTGCTTTTCACATGCCCCTTGGCGTCGCTCAGGCAGGACCAGGGCGCGTTCGCACCGGGCACGATGACCATGACGGTGGTGTTGGCCCCGGCGGGCAGGACTTCGCTGACCGCGAGCTGACCGCGCGGCTTGCCGACGGTCTTGGCGACCGCCGCCAGGCACGCCTGCTCCGCGACCCGGGTCCCTTGGTCGCCGGGCGGGTCCGCAACGAAACCGGCCTTGGCGTTTTCCTGCTTGGTCTTGTTGATGTCGCAGCCCTGCGCTTCGGAGACTTGCGTGCAGCCGGAGCGTTCGAGCAGCCGCCGGTATTCCGCGTCGATGGCCTGGACGGCAGTGGTTGCCAGCAGAGTCACGCAGGCGACGACGAGCGATGGCATCTTCATCGGTCTGTACCTTGTTCGGATTGAATGGCGGTATTACTCGCAGTCGAGCATGGTCACGTCGACAATTGAGGCGTAATGTCCGTTGACCGTGCGCACGGTGACGCAATGGTCGCCCTTACGCCAGTTGGTATAGGAACTGCCGCCGCCCTTTTCACCCTTGACGTACTTGTAGCCGCGCTGTTCGAGTTGCTGCTCCCCGCTGCTCCCGCGCGCGCCGACCAGGTCCTGCAGTTCCTTGGCGCCGCCGGTGCCGGAGGCGGTATGGCTGGCGCCCTCGTGCTTGTTCATCTCGTTGACAGCCACCGCACCGCCGATCACCGCGGCGGCGCCGATGGCGAGCTTCTCGGCGGTGCCCAAACCCTTGGGCTTGGGACCGCTGTACTCGGCCGAAACGACGTGGCGGTTCTTGACCTCGCAGGTCCAGGGATGCTTGTCCCCGTCGACCTTGGCGAGCCCCTGGACCTTGAAGTGCAGCGCGACGTCGTTCAGGCGCTCGGCGGTGGCGTCGCGCAGATCGGTGATCTTGTATTCGCTCCGAATGCGGCTCTCGCAGTCGTTGATCGCGTCCTTTTCGGTATACGCGAAGGCCGCGCCGGGCGCGGCGACCGCCAGGGCGAGCAGTAGACGAGAAGACGCGTGGCGGGCATGAGTCCTGGACATTGTTGTTTTAGCTCCGGTTGACGAACAAGCGAGGCCGCTTGAAACCTGGCCTCGGGTGAATGGGGGCACGCCGCGCACTGAAGGCTGGCGTTTTCTTTCTTGATGATCGGTGCCCTGGTGGGTTCTTGGGTCTCGATCCAGGGCAAGATCAGCACTTATCGGGCGGCAGCAATAGTAAGGATGCACTGGACCAGGTTCAAGCCGTCGGCGACCCTGCCGCGCAGGGCATCCCCGTCGATCTTGGCCCCGTTGGCCGTAATCGGTGCCTTGGCGAGCGGATTGCCCAGACGGCGAGGCTGCGTCGATCGGCATCGCTCTGTTCGCCGCGGAACCGACACTGGTGGCGAAATCTCCCGACCGCAGAGTCTGGAAAGAACCTATCTCACGCCAAGTCGCCAAGCACGCCAAGAAGAGGGAGGATGGAGTCAGGTCTCGCCTTTTAGCATTGCAATGAATGAAAAATGACCTCCAGCGTTGGGAGTCGGAGAGGATGGGGTTACGGGGAGGATGAACGGACATAGGGGTCCGGACATGAGAGTCAGTGCAGGACATAGGGGTCAGCTCTCGCCTTCTTGCATGCTACAATGAAAGAACTGACCCCCACCGCCTTGGCGAGCTTGGGTTGCCGAGGCGGCGAGGTTGCGTCGATGGGTGTCGCTCTGGTCGCCGCGGAACCGACACTGGTGGCGAATTCTCCCGACCGCAGAGTCTGGAAAGAACCTATCTCACGCCAAGTCGCCAAGAAGAGCGCAATTCCCCTGGGTTACACCGGACGATGTGGATGAATGGGCCGAGGAGCTTGGAGTATCGACCGATGTCGTTGAGCGTCAGATCGAGAATCACCGGTTGGCGGCGCTGGCGGGGTATTGAATCGCGTAGCTCTATCCAGCGGCGGCGCAAACCCGCGATATTGCGACTGTAACCGCCGGCATCCTATCTCGGGCATTTTGCAGCGGAACAATCGTGAAGCCAACGATCTATCTGGAAACATCTGTCGTATCCTACCTGACCTCCCGGCCGAGCCGAGACTTGATTACGGCGGCGCGACAGCAAATCACACGCGACTGGTGGGAACTGGCACCTGGACTTTGGAATCTCTCCATTTCAGAGCTGGTCATCGAGGAAGCCGCGAGGGGCGATCCGTCGGCTGCGCTGTTGCGCCTTGATGCCCTTCAACAGTTGCCTGTGCTACCTATCGAGACCGCCGCCAAGGAGTTGGCGATGGCGATCATGGCGGCCGGAGCGATCCCCGTCACCGAACCGGAAGACGCGCTGCATATTGCTGTCGCAACGGTCTCGCAAGTGCACTATCTCGTCACCTGGAATTTTGCCCATCTCGTCGGCCCGGACGCGAAACTCAGGCTGTTGGATACCCTGCGCGCACTTGGACACACACCGCCCCTCCTGACAACCCCTGAAGAACTTCTGGAGATTGCAAGATGATCCTGAACGAAGCCAACGAACCGAAACCGACCACGCCAGGTGCGCCTGATGCAATCCTTGCCGAACTGTGGGAGGTGAAGCGCGAGATCAATCGAGCGGCCAATTATCGTATCGATGCTCTGGTCCGGATGGCCCATGAATCCGCCGAGCGCGTGCGGCAGCAATGGCGGGAGAAGGGTCAGGCGCAAGGGTAAAGCCCGATGGTGGAGAACGCACCGGAATCGAAATCCAATACGATCGGTGTCATTCGTCGCCTCCCGATGGATAGAAAATCCAATCGCACGGCGACTGGAGTTCCGGGGACAGCATATTCAATTCACGGGGTGTTCCGGGGAGGGTCCGCAGGATCCGGCGAGCGGGAGCGAACCGATGACCAGCCGCGCTCCGCGCGCATCAAACCGCGCCACCTTCAGAGACCGCTCCCCGGCGGATAAACCAACCGTGTCCCCGCAAAACCCCAACGGCTATCCGGGGCCGCGGCCGAGCGATAACTGGCACGGCGCAGGCAGCGCTGCGTGTGGAGCGAGGCCCCGCGCAAGACGCCGTCGCCGCGGCTGAAGACATCATCTGCGGTCTGAGAATCCGGGAAGGGCACGAACTCCGGATAGGGGTGCAATGGATTGGCGCACCACTCCCAGACGCGCCCTGCCCCATCGATCAGGCCGGCGCGCGCGGCGACTTCCCACTGGTATTCGTGCTGGACGACCGCGCCCGCGTGGTCTCCGCCGAGGCTGGCGGTCCAGGCCGCGAAGGCGCGGGCCTCATATCGGTTGATGCCGTTCACCGGCTGGTCCGTCAACAAGTCGGCGGAGCCATTGAGATGCCGCTCATACCAGCAGCCGCGCGCATCCTGCCGCCAACCGAGCGGAGCTGCCGGCCGCGGGGCAGCGGCCTCCAGCCAGGCGAGGCCATCGGCCTCCCACAGTTCCCGGCGCTGGTATCCGCCGTCGCGGATGAAGGCGAGGTACTCGGCGTTGCTGACCGGCCGGGTGCTGATCCGGAAAGAGGCCAGTTCGACCGCCTGGGGCGGCAGTTCAAGGTCATCGGCATGAGGTTCGCCGCGTGAGCCGATCCGGTAGTGCCCCTGCTTGACTTCAACCCGATCCAGGGCGGGCAGCCGGGGCGCGAGCGGGATCTCCACCTGGTAGTGGTCACCCGGTCGGGTCAGGGCACGCAGCCACAGGAGCGCGAGCATGCGCTCATACGCGCGTGCATTCTCTTGCAGGAGGTACCAGGCCAACCGGTCATCGACAAGCAAGGGGTGCGCGGGCAGAGCACCGGGGGTGGCCAGTCGGCGCAGGTGCTCGGCCTGGATCTCGCCGGCCCAGTCGATCAGGTGCGCGGACGGCGGCAGCCCGCCGCACACCGCGGCATCCGGAGCAGACGCCGGACCCGCGGCGAACAGGTGGCGCACGCGCGCGGTCAGGTCCGCATCCCCGGCCACCACCTCCCGCAACCAATAGGTCTCGCGATAGACCGTCTGGGCGAACTGCCAGCTCAGACAGCCCAGTCGCGGGTCGTATGGGGCAGCCGCGTCGGCTGCCGGGACGCCGCGCAGAAGTTCACGCAGCAACTCATGAATGCCGCTCAGCGCGGCGAGAATCTCAGTGTTGGGCATGGTCGGGTCTTTACCGTAAAAGTGCGTAGTCAGGCCATCCTGGCCTGACGGCGTCGGGACTGGAACGGTCAGGGCTGGAAGCCCTGACGACGCAGCGGTCGAGAGGGCTTTCATGGTCCGGGGTGGCGCTGGCGCCATGGTCGTTAGCGGGCCGCGGCGGCGCATCCGGCTGAAGCCTCGACCTCCGGTCTGTTGTGTGCGTGCATCGTCATCCGGACCGCACCGAAGGTGATTTCCGGGAAATGATCCACCGACGTGGAGGGACGACTTTCGCCTTGTAGGGTGGACAAGCGCAGCGCAGTCCACCCGCGGTGCGTGGGGTTCGGTGGACTGCGCCGGCGCTTGTCCACCCTAAGGCCGGAACGATGAGCGAGGCTCAGCCGCTCAACCGAACTCCTCGACCCGCGTGGTCCCGAGCTGATGCTCCAGCACCCGGATGCGCGCACGCAAGGTCTCGACCTCGTCCAGCAGATCCAGCGCCAGGGCGGTACCGGACAGGTTCAGCTCGAGGTCGCGGCGCAGGCGCTGCGCGCGCCGCGCGCGCCGCACCTCCAGACCGTCGAAGCGCCACTCGGCAGGCGCCTGGCCCTGCCGCGGGCGCAACAAGCCCTCGGTCACCATGAGTTGCAGAGACCGCGCGCTGGAGCCGCACAGTTGGGTCAGCTCGGCCAAGGTGACGGTCAGCCCCTCGTCCAAGACAATCCCCTCGAGGCGAATCTCAGTTTTTACCATGGTCTTCAGACCCCCAGTTCGGCGCGCGGATTGAAGGGCAACTGCTCCGCCATGTGTTCGTACACCCGCTTGGCCTCAGCGGTCTTGGCCAGCGGCACGACGATCTCCAGGAGCACCATCTCGTCGCCCGGCGGATCGCCGGGCAGGCCCCGCCCCTTCAGACGCAGCCGTTGCCCAGTCTGAGACCCCGGCGCGATCTTGAGGTTCACTGTCCCGCCCAGCGTCGGCACCGGCACCGTTGCGCCCAGGGCCGCCTCCCAGGGGGCGATAGGCAGCCGCAACGCAATGTCCTTGCCGTCCGGGGTGAAGTGCCGATGCGGCTTGATCTCGACCTCCAGGTAAAGGTCTCCGGACGGTCCGCCATGGGCGCCCGGAGCGCCCTGACCGCTCAGGCGGATTTGTTGACCCTGGGTCACCCCAGCCGGGATACGGACACTCAGGGTGCGGGCATGGGTCGTCGCGCGCCCGTCGGCACCCGCCTCCGGGACCTCCAGCTTGAGTTGCCGGGTCGCGCCCTGGAAGGCATCCTCGAGTTCGATCTGAATCCGCACCGTCTGATCCTGTCCCCGCCGTTTGCGCGACCCGCCGGCACCGCCCGGGCCGCCGCGGACGTCACGCCCGAAAAGGCTCGAAAAGAAATCGCTGAAATCCGCCGCATCGTCCGGACTGAAGCGAAAGTCGTGCGCACCGCCGCCGCCGGGCGGCGGGCGAAAATCCTGGCCGGCCCGCCAGTTTTTGCCGAGTGCATCATAGGCGGCACGCTTCTCCGGGTCATGAAGAACCTCGTTGGCCTCGTTCACCGCCTTGAAACGGGCCTCGGCGTTCGGCTCCTTGCTCACGTCCGGATGGAACTTGCGCGCCAGCTTGCGATACGCGCGCTTGATCTCGTCCTGGGAGGCATCGCGGGCCACCCCCAGAGTCTGATAATAATCCTTGTATTCCATCGATGAGCCTCGGAACAGGGTCTTTAGTATTCGTGGATGAGCGCCAACCGGCGACGGGTAAAATGGGGGTTCGTGTGGGCCATTACACCAGAGCCCCGCGCGGCCGTCATCCCGGCGCCGTCAAGACGCGTCTTCCGCTCCGGTGAGCACCGATCCGTGGGCCGGCACCGTCCGCTCGCGTGCCCAGGCGCGCAACGCCGCAATCTGCTCATCCATGACCACCGACAGCGGCTGGGTCCGCGCGAGTTCATCCACCAGCGCCTGAGTATCCGGCGCGCGGGTGGACGCGTCCACCGCGTAGAGCGCGGAGACCACGGCCTGCTCGATCCCGGCCCCGGTGAACCCCTCGCTCGCCTGGGCCAGGTGCTCCAGATCAAAGCGCGCCGGGTCGAGCCCGCGGTTACGCAGATGGATGGCAAAGCACTCGGCCCGCACCGCGGCATCCGGCAGATCGACGAAGAACAGCTCGTCGATCCGTCCCTTACGGATCAGCTCCGGCGGCAGGCGGGCGATGTCGTTGGCGGTGGCAACCAGAAAGACCCGGGTCTTGCGCTCCGCCATCCAGGTCAGCAGAGTCCCCAGGCAGCGCCGCCCGACGCCTTCATCCTCGGACCCACTGGCGATGCCTTTCTCGATCTCGTCGATCCACAACACGCAAGGCGCCAACTGGTCCGCGGTGGTCAGCGCCTTGCGCAAATTCTTCTCGGTCTCGCCGATGTACTTGTCATAGAGCGCGCCGAAATCCAGCCGCAACAGCGGCACCCCGAAGCGCCCGGCCACCGCCTTGGCCGCCAGACTCTTGCCCCCGCCCTGCACCCCCAGCAGCAACAGACCGCGCGGGAAATCCTGAGTGCGCCGCGGGTCCAGAAAGGGCTCCCGGCGCCGGTCCAGCCAGGCTTTGAGATTGGCGAGCCCCGCCACGTCGGCGAACGAGCGGGTATCGTACTCGAAACTGATGATGCCGCCGGGGCTCAGAAGGTCGTACTTGGCCCGCTTGACCTCGGCGACATCCTCGACCGTGATCGCCCCGTCATTGCGGATGGCATTGCGAATCAGGCGGCGGGCATCGGACTCGGTCACCCCGAGCAGATTCTGGGAGAGTTGATCGACCGCCTCGCGGGCCGCGCGCACCCCCGGCGCCCCGGTTTGCCGCCACGCCTGAGCCTCCTCGCGGATCAGCGCGAGGATGCGGTTGCGGTCCGGCAGGCGCAAATCGAAACGCACGCACAGATGCCGAATCTCCGGAGGAACCTCCAGGGCATGACTCACCAGCACCAGGGTTCGCGCCCGCTCGCCATAGCCCTGGGCGATCTCCTTGACCAGCCGTACATGCAGCGGATCGGTCAGATAGGGGTGGAAATCGAGCAGCAGATAGACGCCAGGTTCAGCCCCGGCACGCAAGTAACGCAGCGTCTGAGTAGGATCGGTGAGCCGGTGTTCGGTCTCGGTATCGAACTCGATGCGCTTGAGCCCGTCAGTCACCGACCAGCGATACGCGGGCTGAGCGATGCGCAGCGCCAGCCGGGCGAACAGCGTGATCACCCGCGGCTCCTCCAGCGACTCGATCAGGATGAGCGGGGCGTCGGAGCGCAGGAGCAGTTCGAGATCGTGCAGATCGGGCATCGGCGGTGACTGACTCAACCCTTGGGAGGACGGGATTGTACCGTGAAAGTCGCGCAGCGACCCTGTGGGAGCGGCGTCCCGCCGCGATGGGGCCGGGCGTGCTTACGGGGGCAGTCTCGAACTGCACAACGAGCGCGAACCCAAGACATTCAGACAGGATTAACAAGATTTACAAGATATTATTTGTTTTCAATCTTGTAAATCTTGTTAATCCTGTCAAGAAATTTTGGAACTGGTCAGGGTCGCGGCCGAAACCATGATCAAGGCCGATGCGGGCCATGATCGCCGTTTCGGCCAAAGCGATCACCCGGATCTATCCACAGATGTCACAGATATACACAGATGAAGAGGAATATCTGTGTGCCTCTGTGAACATCTGCGGATTCGATTTCCGTCCCAGGGCCGCCGCGGGGGCTTGATCATAATCCCGACCATCTCACCAACCGCGAGGCCGCTGTGCGGACCGGCAACCGCCCAGACCGCGAGGCGACCAACCGCGTGACCAAGGCCCCAAACCCGCGACAAGCCGTTGTCCCAGCCGCCGGTTCGGCCGCACCTGTTCCCTATAGCGTTCCGCCCTGAGCTGCCGCGTGTCGCACTCCGACACCCAGCAACGCATCCACCGGGCTCTGCACCGCCGAGCCGCCGCGCTGCAACACATGGGTGTAAATCTGCGTCGTGGTGACATCCTGATGGCCCATCAATTCCTGCACCGTGCGGATGTCATACCCCGACTTCAGCAAATGGGTCGCGAAACAGTGGCGCAGCGTGTGCGGCGTCGCCCGCTTGGCGAGTCCCGTGCGCAGCACGGCACAACGCATCGCTTTCCTGAACCCGCAACTTCACGCACTCCACAGGACTTGATTCTGGGTCGACGCCGACACCCCACGTTGGACCGCCAGATTCGACAGGAAGGCTTCCACTTCCTGCGGGCCCATGTCCCGCGGGTGGCGCTTATTGTGAAACCAGATAAAGCGCTTGATCCAACCGATGTAGGCCTCCTCGGTGCGCGGGCTGTAGTGCAGTTTGCGCAGTTTGTCGCGCACCTGGTCCAGCAGGCGACGGGGCTGCGGCTCGGCAGCAGGCGGAGAGAGGGTCATGGCGGGTTTGTCCAAGAGCGTTTTCATAACTGTAAAAATAGACAGTCCACGCAGAAAAGGCAAGCCCGTTCCACCCGGCGGGACCGCGCCCGACGGCCGGCCTTGTCGTTCCGGCCGGAAAAGCGGTTGCCGGCGGCTTCCAAGCGCCAGGATGGCGCTTCTACGAGTCCGCGATGGCTTGAACGATGATCGACGCCCCAAGGCTGAACGACGCCAAGCCGAGCGCAGCCCAGGCCTTGATCATCGCTCCGGCCGTAGGGTGGACAAGCGCTAGCGCAGTCCACCGAATCCCGCGCCGCCGCTGATGGACTGCGCGGCGCTTGTCCACTCTACGATGCCGCGTGGCCGGAACCGTGGTCAAGGCCGCAGCCTCTTGTCGGCGCCCCCTAAACACCCTGGAAAACATTCGAGACAACGCCTCCATATCATTGTCTTTTCGTTATTTCTTGATACCATAACGACCCAAGCGCCGGTCGGTATATGCCGACCCGGTCGGGCGTTATGAGGCGAAATCGCCTCATAACGCGTAAACGGAGCGAGGCCAAGCGCGACCCCCTGCCGGTTGTCTCTAAACACCCGGAGCATTCGCCGAGAAAGGCTCTTCACACGATTGTTTTTTCGCTTATTCTTTGATCAGAACTACGCGCGCCTCGCCGGCTTATGAGGCGTACCCGCGATCCGTTCGTGCGTTATGAGGTAAGATTGCCTCATAACGCACGACCGGTGCGGTAAGGAACTGCGCACAATGGCTTGACAAACCGGAAAAACTTTGATCCAATCCTAAAAAGGCGACGAGTTATGGGGTAGTTCGTCCGCCTAAATGTAGCTAGGATTCACCCTTCGTGTATTTATGCGAGTCGTGTTTCCGCTCGAATTGCAGCGCAAATATTGTGGATGAAAAAATTCAGGATTCATGATAATCAGCGGG
>NZ_CAIZIZ010000235.1 GCF_903933125.1 uncultured Lamprocystis sp.
CGGATTTTGACGGCCAGCCGATCGCGCCCGCGTCGGTCGCTCTCGACGAAACCGCGCGGCGACTGGCGCCGCCAGGCACGTGGTGGCACGCCCTAAATAGTATACGATATGAATACTTTCACAATCTCTCCAGCGGTGTCAGGCATGTGTTGGGCGCTCCGCGCCCCGACGCCGACGGGCGGCACTATGATCAAGGCCAAGGCCGCCGTTTACCATCGGGGGTTTGGATGTTCAAGCCGAAAAGGTTGTGTCCTCGACAGTTCGGGCGCTAGCCCTCAGCGGTCCTGACCTTCCCACGGCCGAACTCACCCCCCGGTCTGGGCCATGAAGCGGATGACCTGCTCGGGACGCTCGTTAAATTCGTGGCGCTCCGGTTTGCGGATGATCGCTTGGCGCAGTTGCTCGAACAGCTCATCGTCGCTGATGCCAACGCGCAACAGCGGTCGCAGGGGGACGCTGTGCTCCTGGCCGAGGCACAGGTGCAGGGTGCCGTCTACGGTGAGTCGGACCCGGTTGCAGGTCGCGCAGAAGTGCTGGGAGAGGGGGGTAATGAAGCCGACGCGGGTGTCGGTGGCGCCGATGCGGTAGTAGCGCGCCGGGCCGCCGCCAGGCAGCAGATCGGGAATGAGGGTGTAGCGACGCTCCAGGCGCTCCTTGATCCGGCGCAGATCGACGTACTGGCTTTGGGCGGCCTGGCCGGTAGCGCCCATGGGCATGGTCTCGATGAGACGCAGGGTGAAACCGTGCTGTGCGCAGAACTCCAGGAGTTGCTCGATCTCCCCATCGTTGACCCCCGCCATGACCACGGTGTTGATCCGGATCGGCTGGAATCCGGCCCGGTGGGCCGCCGCGAGACCACGTAATACCTGATCGAGCCGCCCCCCGGTCACCTGCGCGAAGACCTCCGGCCGGAGACTGTCCAGGCTGGCGTTCAGGCGCCGCACGCCGGCCTGATAGAGTGGTTCGGCCAGGGCGTCCAGCCGGGTGCCATTGCTGGACAGGGACAGATCGTCCAGGCCCGGCAAGGCGGCCAGGCGTGCGGCCAACCGGGGCAGATCGCGCCGCATCAGGGGCTCGCCGCCGGTCAGGCGCACATGGCGGACGCCCAACCGGGTGAAGGCGCCCACCACGCGGGTGATCTCGTCGAAATCGAGCCAGTGTTCGGGTTCCTCGAAGTCCTTGAAGCCTTTGGGCAGGCAATAACCGCAGCGCAGGTCGCAGCGGTCGGTCACGGAGAGGCGCAGATAGGCGATCCGGCGGCCGAAGGGGTCGGTCAACGGTTCGGTCGTCATGGCGCTGATCTTTTCATTGACTTGTCTCTCGATAGTTGAACGCTGCGCACGGGGCTTCCGCCCGGCCTTGATCATATAGCCTTCTTACCTGATATCCGGACAGACCCTTGGTGGGGCGGGTTTGAAACCCGCCTCTACGTCCGGTTGTCACGTGCGCTGGGTATAACTGCGGCCACGCGCCCTCACGACAACCTGTCGCGGCCGGGGGGCC
>NZ_CAIZIZ010000236.1 GCF_903933125.1 uncultured Lamprocystis sp.
GCATCGCGGCGGGACGCCGCTCCCACGGGATCCGGCGTAATCGCACCTGCCCCGCCCCGTGGGAGCGGCCTCCGGCCGCGATTCCCCCCACACACCCAGGCACCGCATCGCGGCGGGACGCCGCTCCCACGGGATTCGGCGTAATCGCACCTGCCCCACCCCGTGGGAGCGGCCTCCGGCCGCGATTCCCCCCGCGCACCCCGACACCGCAGAGCGGCGGGACGCCGACCGGAATCAGCCCTGACGACTCACCAGTGACCGGCACCGCCGGAACCGCCCCGCCATCGTGTAGAATTACGCCCATTGCGAGCAGAGAATCAGGCTATGACCGACAAAGAGACGACCCATTTCGGCTACCGGCAGGTGCCGGTCGATGAGAAGGCGGTACGCGTGCGCGAGGTCTTCGACTCGGTGGCATCGCGCTATGACATCATGAACGATCTGATGTCGTTGGGGATTCATCGGCTGTGGAAGCGCCATGCGATCGCCCTGGCCGGGGTACGCCGCGGCCAGCGGGTCCTGGACCTGGCGTCCGGTACCGGGGATTTGGCCGCGCGTTTCGCCGGCATCGTCGGCGCCGCGGGCGAAGTCGTGATGTCCGACATCAACGAGGCCATGCTGACCCGCGGGCGCGAGCGTCTGACCGATCAGGGCCGCATCGGCAATCTGCACTATGCCCTGGCCAACGCCGAGCGCCTGCCCTTCGCCTCCGATCACTTCGACTGCGTGACCATCGGCTTCGGGCTGCGCAACGTGACCCACAAGGAGTGGGCGATCAAGGAAATGTATCGCGTTCTGCGCCCCGGCGGGCGGGCGCTGATCCTGGAGTTTTCACACCCCACCAGCAAAGCCTTCGCACGCGTCTATGACCTGTATTCATTCAATGTCCTGCCCACCCTGGGCCGGCTGGTGACCAACGACGCGGAAAGCTACCGCTACCTGGCGGAATCGATCCGCATGCACCCGGACCAGGAGACGCTGCGCGCCATGATGGAAGAGGCCGGGTTCGAGCGTTGTGATTTCTTCAACCTGACCGGCGGGGTCGTGGCCATTCACCGAGGGTACAAACTGTGACCATCGACGACACCTACGCCAACCATCCGCATGAGACCGCGGCCTTCGAACTGCCCACGGCCCTGTTGGCCGCCGCCGAAGCCGCGCTGAACCGCTACATCGCACTCGACCCCGAGGGCGCGCGCGGCTTCGAACCCATTTATGGCCGTATCTGCGCAATCGAGATCGAGGGCATCGGCACCCATCTCACGCTGATACCGGGACCCGACCGCATCCAGGTTTTCGGCAGCTATGACGCCAAACCGGACTGCCTGATCCGCGGCGCCCCGCTCGCCCTGGTCCGCATGATGACGGCGACACGCAAGGACGAGCAGATCCGCTCCGGGGCGGTGCACATCGAGGGCGACACCGCGGTCGCCCAGGCCTTGAGCGATGCCCTGGCCGCACTGGACGTGGACTGGGAGGAACAGCTCGCCCAGGTGCTGGGCGATCCAGTCGCCAACCAGATCGGACGCGCCCTGCGCTCGGCACAGGAGTGGGGCGACCGTACCTCGCGCGCCGCGCGGGCCAACCTCAAAGAGTACCTGGAGGAAGAGTCCCGCCTGCTGCCCAGCCGCTATGAGCTCGATGAGTTCCTCGGTCAGGTCGATGACCTGCGCGATGACGTCGAGCGCCTGGCCGAGCGCATCGCGCGACTCACCGACCTGGCGCCCACGGCCGGCGCGGAGCATGGCGGCCGGCGATGATCGGCCCCCGCCAGGCCCTGCGCCTGTTTCGTATCAACTGGGTTCTGTTACGCAACGGCCTGGACGAGGTCATCCTCGCCACCCACCTGTTCCGGCCATTGCGTTGGGTGCTCTATCTCAGCCCCTGGTACTGGCTGCGCGGCGAGTTGCCGACCTACCCGGTGCGGGTCCGCCTGACACTGGAAGACCTCGGGCCGATCTTCGTCAAATTCGGGCAGATCCTCTCCACCCGCCGCGACCTGCTGCCCGATGACCTGGCAGTGGAACTGGCCAAGCTGCAGGACCGGGTGCCGCCCTTCCCCGGAGTTCAGGCTCAGGCCCTGATCGAGAAAGCCTGGGGTTGCCCGGTGGGCGAGGTGCTGGACGCCTTCGATGTGGTGCCGCTGGCCTCCGCGTCCATCGCCCAGGTGCACACCGGACGGCTCAAGGACGGCACCCAAGTCGTCGTCAAGGTGCTGCGTCCGGGCATCGAAAAGACCATCCGCCAGGACATTGATCTTCTCTACACCATCGCCGAAATGGCCGAGCGCTATTGGCCGGACGCCCGGCGGCTGCGCCCGGTCGAGGTGGTACGTGAGTACGAGAAGACCATCTTCGACGAGCTGGACATGCAACGCGAGGCCGCCAATGCCTCCCAACTGCGGCGCAACTGGCTGCACAGCGAGATGCTCTACATCCCGGAGGTCTATTGGGACTGGACCCGCTCCGGCGTCCTGGTCATGGAACGTGTCTACGGCACTCCGGTGAGCGATGTCGTGCGGCTCAAACAGCAAGGCGTCAGCATGAAGCTCTTGGGCGAGCGCGGGGTCGAGATCTTTTTCACCCAAGTGTTCCGCGACAACTTCTTCCACGCCGACATGCACCCCGGCAACATCTTCGTCGAGCCGAGCGGGCGCTACATCGCCATCGATTTCGGCATCGTCGGCACCCTGACCAACGAGGATCAGCGCTACCTGGCGGAGAATCTGCTCGCCTTCTTCGAGCGCGACTACCGGCGGGTCGCCGAACTGCACGTGGAATCCGGCTGGGTCCCGGCCGGTACCCGGGTCGATGAATTCGAATCCGCCATCCGCACCGTCTGCGAGCCGATTTTCGAGAAACCGTTGGCCGAGATCTCATTCGGTCATTTCTTGGTCCGGCTGTTCCAGACCGCCCGACGTTTCGACATGGAAGTGCAGCCCCAGCTCGTCCTATTGGAGAAGACCCTCCTCAACATCGAGGGCCTGGGCCGGATGCTCTACCCGGAACTGGACCTCTGGACCACTGCCAAACCCTACATGGAACGCTGGATGCGCGACCAGATCGGCGTCAAGGGGCTGGTGCGTCGCACCCGGCGCAACCTGCTGTCCATCGCCGACCAGATTCCGGACCTGCCGCTGATCGCCCACCGCATCATCACCGCCTACGACCAGCAGCTGCGCCGACCGGTCACTGCCCATGGGGCCAACGGCGGGAATCGGAGCGATGAAGCCGCCCGCGGCGCGTCCGTCCGCGCCCTGGCCGGCGCCGCCCTCGCCGTCTGCGGCACCCTGGTGCTGACCCTGGGTTCCGGCCCCTGGCTCCAGCCCCAGGAGTTGGGCCTGGCGCTGGTCGGCCTCTGTTACCTCAGCGGCGCCTGGTTGTTCGTTTCAGCCAGTCGTTATAGCCTTCGTACCTGATATCCGGACAGACCATTGGTGTAGGGGCGGGTTTGAAACCCGCCCCTACGTTCGGTTATTGCGTCCGATGGCGATAACGCGACGAACGGTCATCGATTTACTGAGCGCTCCCCCTTGCCTGGGCCGCGGAACCCGCGGCGCCCTCTCAGCTCGCGCAGTAGGATCGGACGGTGGCGTCGCGCGCGCCCTTTGTCTCCACCTTGCGGCAGGCACTCATGCAGCCGGACTTGGTCTTGGGTGCCTTCGCATCCGTGGCCGGCGTCTCTTGGCCAATGCAGCGGCGCTCCCGGCAGGTGTAGTAGTTCGTAGTGCGCCCCTTGTACGCATCGCTCGTGCGGCACAGCAGGTATTCCCCGGGTTTCGCCACCACTTCGGCCCCCAGCGCAGAGACGGCGGCGCTCCCGGCCTTTTTGCGGGTAGCCGCCGTGCCGGCGGCGGCCCCCGAAGCCACGGTCGCGGCGGTGCCGCTAGCCGCGGCTGGGGCGGCCTCGGATCCACCTTTCCCCAGAAGCCGATCAAACGAGCAGGCAGACAGCGCAAGGGTGACACTGGCGGCTACGAGCAGGGTACGTAAGGACAAAACAAGCTCTCCAAAAATGAGGTGATATAGAGGTCAGAGCGCCGCGGGACGTCCGCGCAGAACGCCCGAGCCACCGGGCGCCGGGCACAAGACACCCTATTGTATACTCCGTCTGGTGACGGAACTGGATCTTCGTAACCAGAAGGTGGCGCGTATGCGCGGGACTGCGTCCGACCGCTGGGATACCGACCATCCCTGGCCGGTATCGATCAGACGAAGATCAGGCGGGAATCAGAACTTTTCTTCTTCCGTGGAGCCATGCAGTGCGGTGACCGAGGAGTGCCCGCCCTGGATGACGGTGGTGATGTCCTCGAAGTAGCCGACACCCACTTCCTGCTGGTGGGAGACGAAGGGGCGATGAAGCCGCCCGCAGCGCGTCCGTCCGCGCCCTGGCCGACGCCGCCCTCGCCGTCTGCGGCACCCTGGTGCTGACGCTGGGTCCGGACCCCTGGCTCCAGCCTCAGGAGTTGAGCCTGGCGCTGGTTGGTCTGTGCTATCTCAGCGGGGCCTGGTTGTTTGTTTCAGCCAGTCGCTAATCCCGCAGCCCCGTTGGGTGCGCTGCGCGCACCCGATCAATCGGGGACGACGCGAGAAACGTGCTAACCATCACCTTCCCCGATGTCCCGGAAGCGATCACTCAAGGCGAGGACCCCGACGAAACATTGCTCTATGCGATCGATGCACTTGAGTCTGCCCTGTCATTCTACGTCGATGCGCGCAAACCACTGCCCGTACCCTCAGCCCCCGTCGGCCACCCGACAGTTCGCCCTTCGGCCTTAGAGTGTGCCAAGCTTGGCGTCTACCAGGCGATGACTGAACAAGGCATCCGCAAGTCGGAGTTGGCTATTTGGGTCTGGCACGACGAAGGGACCTTCGCCTAGGATTTGTCTTGCCCCGCGATTTTTTCCCGTCACTTTCGGCGCTCGTTTGTGCTACAAATACCCGAGAATACTGGGTTAGGCAGTCGGTTCGCTTCAGGGTCTAGCAGTCCTGAGCAGTCGTCTATCGGGTTGCCGCTGGAATCGGTTCACGGAGAGGATAATGGATCAGCAAGAATTGCTGGAGCAGTTCATCGGACAGCGGGGGCTGACCGTTCCAGACCATCGTCCGTTGTACGCGTACAAATGTTCGGAACGTGAGTATGCGATCACCAAATCGCTGATCCGCAAGATGCTTCCACGCGTACTTGCAGGGTACGATTTCAGGCGCTTTCATGAGATTTTTTGCTTATTCGCAGCCGAGACGTGGCGACGCGAGTATTCCGGTGGAGTTTTTGCTTATCGAACCATCTTCGCCACACTCGGTGTGATCCCTGAGCGTGCCCATGTCCGAGATTGGATCACGCTGGGATTGAATTGGTGGGGACGTGAGATCATCCAAGGAGAGGGCGGTACACAGCGATTTCTGCTCACTATCGCCTGTGAGGGCGGCATCCCGATGCGGTTACTGCATAATGCAGACACGCGGTTGAGTAACTATTTCCGGGCGTTGCTGACCGCCCTACACGAAGGCGGCAACACCCCCATCGAGTCCCTGGCGCGGCGTGAGCTCATGTTGCTACCCGTCAGCCTGCGTCAGGAGGTGGTGTTTGAGGTCAGCGCTCGCCTGGTGCAGGCCATAGCGGATTTGCAGCCTTTGATCCGAGATGCTGACGAACCAATCCGCGCCCTGAATCTAGCTAATCCCTCGTGGCGCGAGACCTTGCCGCTGCCGCTCAATGACTCTACGGTGGAGTTGTTGCTCGGTAATCTGTTGCATTACGCACAGGACTTGGAGAAAAAGGCCACCTCACAAGTCCGCTGGCAGAGAACGCTGACTCGACAGGGTGACGCGTGGACGCTTTCCAGTACCTTGTCACTGCCTGATCGGATCAAGCCCGAGCAACTAAGACAGTGGAGCGGGTGGACTGAAGTACCTGATCGCTTGAGGCTGTTGCTTACCGTCTCGGAACAAACACACACCGTGGCACTGTTGTCGCTAGTCACGCAGCGCGACACGGTGCCGTTTTATCGTTGCGAGAGTGTGAACCCGCGGGGTCTGACGCTGATGGGTCGGACAGCAATGGTCGCTACCGCCTTGACCATCTCCGACGGCGTCCGGGAGAGCCTGATTGCGGTCGCCGGAGAGCAGGGACTGAGCGATTTGCCGTGGGTCTTCATCCAAGGACAGGCCGCCGTGGGCTGGCGACTACTTGCCGAGGGTTCCGTACGATCACGTCAACCCGAGGCCGTCGTCGCGATCGACGCCACCGATCTGGTTATGCCATCTTCGGGCGCGGGTGAGTCTCTGCGGATCGGCAGTTTGGACACCGTGGGACGCCTGCTCTACCGGGTTACTGGTGTCGTCCAAGTGATCGCGGCGGATGGCGACCGTTGCACCATCCGTTGCGCCGCGGACCAGGATACGGCGGACACCTATCTTTTGTCGGGTAAACAGCTTTCCGTAGCGATAGGGTGCCGCCTACCCTATTTGGGTGCGCCAAGGGTTTACGCGGTCGACCAGAACAACCGGAGCCGTCCACTCTCGTCAACTGCGCTATCCTGGAGCCCCGCCGGGACCGGCAGTCTTGCATGGTCCGCAGACATCGCACGCTGCGTCGGACGGGTCTGGATACGCGCTACCGATCCTGATGGAGGGGCGACCTTATTGCGGCGCTGTATCGATGTCACCCCGCCAGGGACGAAGGTGACGATGCGCGTCGGCTCAGGTACCCAAGGAGGCTTCATCGACGTATCCGGTCTTGAAGGCGGGCAAGTCGAGGTTTCGCCATCCCCAGGTCTGACAGTGGCGCAGACGGAAATGGGCGCTCGGCTGGAATTTGATCCGCAGGCTTCGCCCGATTTGTCAAGCATTGCACTCCGGCTTTCCTGGCCCGGACGCACATCCATTAATATTCTACTGCCCGCGCCGAAGCGAGGCGGGGCTTTCGTCCATGCAGGCCGGATCCTTGGCGATAAGGAGCTTGTGGCGATGGAACGGCTTGGCGGCATGCAGGCCGTGGCGCGCGGACCGGAAGGTTCTGGCAGGTACTACGTCGAGGCAACGCTCAGGTCCGCGGAGTCTGGCGACGCGGACTTGCAGAGGCTCCTGTGGTTGCGATTGCCGCTTCAGGACCGGGGTCAGGGTGAGTTCCAGATTCCACTGCATCTGACTCAAGAATTATTGGCTAGCCTGTTGGCCATGGTGCCCGATGTAAATGCACGGGCGCGCCTGGTCTTGAGTGATTCGGTGCAAGCACTTTCGTGCATTGAGGTGGCACGGTATGACCTGGAATTGACACCGCAACGAGATGCGGGGCGGGTTTGCCTGCCGCTGGCGACGCAGGTCCGTCTGGCGGACGACTGGCAGGAGACCGTAACGCTGCAGATGTTCCCACTTTGGGACTTGGTACAGCCCCCCACCACGCTGGCCCGTGATCCGGACCCGGAGGTAATCGCCTGGCAGGTCCCGCAGGGATTGGCGACCGGCCCCTGGTGGGTGGTTGGGCGGGACGGCGGCTGGGCACGCTTTCGACCCCTGCTGTGGACGGTTCACTCAACCGAGGACGAACAGGCAGAGGCTGAGTCCATGAGCGACACGCGGGTCTCTGGGCTGACCCAGGCGATCCGACATCCGGTTGCCGTTGAGCGCGAGTCCATGCTGGACAGTCTCATCCAAGACCTTTTCGACAATCCCGATGCCACGGATTGGGAACGATTGTTCGGCTATATCCGCCTGACCCGTGAGCATCCAGCCAATACCCTTGAAATCATCAAGCGGTTGGTGCAATGTCCGCGGACCTTGGCGCTGACGCTGCTGAAGGCATCCGAGAATGACTTCGATCTGGTTTGGTCGCTCGCGCAGACAATGCCCTTCGCCTGGTTCCTGTTGCCCAAGTCCTGTTGGATGGCCGCGGCCAAGGCCCATTTTGGCGGCCTGCGTGACGCCTTGGCAGGGATCGCGCAAGGGGACTCGATCATTTGGGATACCTTCGATGGCTTTCGGCAGCGCACGGTCAGGCGTCTGCGCTGTTTCGGCATCCTGTGCGATTGGCTGCAAGAGTCACTGCTTCCGGAGCGAACCCTGTTAGACCAGACCTTGCGGCAGGCGCGCCTGCACCCCGAGCAAATTGCCTTCCACCGCAATCTTCAGGAGCCGCTGCTCCTTGGCCGTCATGCGGCCGATGAACAGTGGCCCCAAGGTCCCCGTGTCATGGAGCAGATGTGGAACATCTCCTCTCACGAACGCTTCGAGAACCGCTACGCGCCCTATCGTGCCGTGCTATGCGCCCCTTTTGTCGCCGCGCACGCATGTCTGACCGACCAAAAATACCCAGACTCAGTCGTGTTCGAGCTACGGCGCCTGCGCGACTTCGATACCGACTGGTTCGATGACGTTGTGACGATACAACTGTGCCTCGGCCTGGCAGCCGCCTAGCCGCGGACGAACAAGGGACTCGCCGGCCATGACTGACCTTTACACCACTCTGACTCACCGTCTGACGCGTGGCGCGAGCCGTGCCATCCTGAGTCTGCTCGGTTACCGCAGTCAGCCATTGCGCGAGCATCTGCGGCACCTCTACGAGCAGCGTCCTGGCACCACGGGATCGTTCCTGGCAGATCCGGTATTCGAGGCGACCTTTGGCTGGAAGCCCGCCGAAGTGAGCATGGGTCAACTCGCTGGGCATCTCTTGCACCCCGAATTGGTCAAAGCTTTGGCTAATCCGCCACCGAAACTAGCCGCAGACTATAGCTTCCCGCGCAAGCGGCAACCGTACTTGCACCAATTGGAAGCCTGGCACGCGTTGATCGAGGCAACGCCGCCACGTTCCGTCTTGGTCAGCAGCGGCACCGGGTCGGGTAAGACCGAGTGCTTCCTGATCCCGATCCTCAACGATCTGGCCGGGGAGGCGATCGAGCAGGGTGCGCCGCTCACCGGTGTGCGGGCGCTGTTTCTGTATCCGCTCAATGCCTTGATCAAGAGTCAAAAGGACCGGCTTGCGGCGTGGTTGGAGCCCTTCAACGGCAAGGTCCGCTGGTGTCTTTACAACGGAGAGACACCGGATCGATCTCCGCCACGCCGGGACCGGGAATGGCGTAGCGAGGTAACTGGACGCGACGAGTTGCGCGCTAACCCGCCCCCGATCTTGGTAACCAATGCAACCATGCTGGAATACATGCTGGTGCGGGGTATCGACCGGCCGATCCTTGAGCAATCCCAGGGCCAGTTGCGCTGGATCGTCATCGACGAGGCCCACAGCTACATCGGCTCCCAGGCCGCGGAGCTAACCTTACTGCTGCGCCGGGTCCTCCATGGCTTCGGTTGTGACGCCGAACAAGTCCATTTTGTGGCCACCTCCGCGACGATCGGCAACGGCGAGGAGGCCCGCGCCCAGCTTCAGACCTTCCTCGCTGACATTGCCGGCGTTGGGGTCGAACGCGTGACCGTCATCAGCGGACAACGCGAGATCCCCGTCCTCCCGGTGGACCTGCTTCGCCGCAATGTCCCCTTGCCGGATTTTGACAGCGTGCGGGGGCAGTCGCCAGACGAACGCTTCAGGACGCTGGGCGCAAATCTGTCCGTGCGTGACCTGCGTGGTCGTTTGGTGGAACGACCGACGCGCCTCTCCGATCTGGTTCGGCTGGTAGGCGAGTCAGATAGCGACCTGGGTCGTCAGCGCACCCTGGCCCTGCTAGACCTCTGTACGGGCGCCATCGATACCGACAGTACTCCATTGCTGCCGCTGCGCGGTCACCTGTTCCAGCGCGGCCAGGCAGGACTTTGGGCCTGCGTTAATCCGGGTTGCGACGATCGCAGAGGGACCGTTTTGGACAGTCCGGCATGGCCTTTCGGTCGGGTCTATCTGGAACGTCAGGAGCATTGCACCGCCTGTGGTTACCCGGTCTTCGAGTTGGTGCAATGTACCGACTGCGGCCAGGAGGTCCTGTCCGCGACCCTGCACTGCGAGGACGGCGGCGACTGGCTGAGACCAGAGACCACGGGAAACGACGAGGACGAATTCCAACTCGACCTGGAGGCGACCGACCCCGACGGGGAACCGCTGAATGACGACGATGACCGGTCGCAGGGACCAACGCAGGGACTCAAACGCCTAGTGATCCCAGCGGGAACTGGCGATACAACAGCGGCCTTGAGCAAGGACAGCCGGCTCGGCGCGGCGGCAGCAGATGCCGTGCGAATCGGGCTCCAAGTGCCGAATCAAGACAATCATCTGACCTGCCCGACCTGTGGCGGCGAACAGCGGGGTCATTGGCCCCAGTTCCGTGCGGGGCGTATCGGCGCACCCTTCCTGTTGCAGACGGCGATTCCACTCCTGTTGGAACAGGTCCAACCGCTGCCCAATCGACCGGGCGGCCAGGCACTTCCGCTCCAAGGCCGTCGCCTTATCGCCTTCACCGACAGCCGCCAGGGTACAGCGCGCATCGCCGCCCGATTGCAGCAGGAGGCGGAGCGCAACTATGTCCGCAGCCTGTTGTATCACCGCGTCGCGACCCTCTCAGCGCAGGTTGATGGCGGGCAGGTATCTGAAGTCGGATCAAAAATTGCCGAGCTTGAGACGCTACCGAACAACACAGTTATTGCCGGTATTCTCGCCGACTACCGGACCAAGCTCGCCCAATTGCAGGATCCGAAGCCCGCAAGTCTGAGTTGGCCTGATGCGGTGAGCTATCTGCTCAGCCTGGGTCAATTTAACCATTGGGTAGTCTCTTCGCTCCGGGACCTGACCTTCGGGCTCACCGACCGGCAGATCGCCGAACTGTGCCTTTGGCGAGAGTTTCTGTTTCGACCGAAACGACAATTCTCGCTGGAGGGATTGGGCCTCTTGCGACTCGACTATCCCGCTGTTGCCGTCATCACGCAGGTACCTGCCGTATTAGCACACCGCGGCGTCGGATTGAGCGATTGGCAAGATCTGTTACGTGTCGTGCTCGATATACAGATCAGGGGCTGGATGGCCGTCAACATTCCGCGTGACATGTTGCGCTGGATCGGCTATCCAGGTAAACCAACGGTCATCGTTCCCCCTGGCCAGGAGACGACGAACCGGGGAGAGAAGAGCTGGCCGACGGCCCTAACCGCTCAAGGAAGCCGTTCCCGTTTGGTCAGGCTCTTGGCCTATGCACTGAAGCTCGATCCAGACGAGGCAGGTGGGCGTTCTGAAATCGAAGAGGTCATTCTGGCCGTATGGTCTGCCTTGATTCCCCTGCTGACTCCGGGAGAGTCCGGACGCAGGTACCTGGACCTTCCCGCCCAAGTAGAGATCACCGAGGTCCGCGACGCTTGGTTCTGTCCAGTCACTCGCCGGCTGCTACCCGTGACCTTCCTCGGCATCACGCCCTACCTGCCAGAGGATCCGAGCGACACGCTGGCCCAATGCTGTAAGCTCGACTTTGGCCATTTTTGCCTGAGGCCGGGCGCTGTGCACGGGTGGGCTGGACCAGGGCCGGCGGCTCCTGCGGAGGTGGCGGCAGCGGGAGACCGGCGGTATCGTCTGAAGTCGACCAAAACACCAGCCGTCAC
>NZ_CAIZIZ010000237.1 GCF_903933125.1 uncultured Lamprocystis sp.
CGCCCGGGTGTGATCAGAACTGATGGGGCCGGGCCTCCCGGTAGGATGGGCAGAGCGAGAGCGATGCCCATCCTCAAGCGTCGCGGTGGCCGGATGGGCATCGCTCTCGCTCTGCCCATCCTACGCCCATCTGCGACCACATCACTTTGAATCGCACCCAAACAAGGCCGAACCCGGTCACAACACCTTGGCCACCAGCTTGATCGCCGGGTCCTGCGGATCGTTCTCGATGCGGAACCCGAGCGACTTCATCAGGGCCAGCATGCGGCTGTTGGCGGTCAGGACCTCGCCGTCCATGATGCGGAACCCGCGCAGCCGGGCGTTCGCCATCAGGGAGCGCATCAGCCGCGCGCCGATACCCAGGTTGCGGCAGTTGTCGGCGACCACGATGGCGAACTCGCACACCTCCCCGCCGGGGCGCGAGATGTAGCGCGACACCCCAACCTGGACCTCGGCACCGTCCTGCTCGACCACCCCGATCAGCGCCAGTTCACGGTCATAGTCGATCTGGGTGAAGCGCACCAGCATCTCGGGTGTCAGTTCCTTGACGGCCTGCATGAAGCGGAAGTACTTGGTCTGCTCGGACAGCCCGCGGACGAACTCCTGCGTCATATTGGCGTCCTCCGGGCGGATCGGGCGGATCACCAGTTCCTTGCCGTCCGGCAATTGGACGTGCTCGATGAGGGTCACCGGGTAGGGATGGATGGCCATGTGCCCGTAGGTGGTCTGCTGCGGCGGGCGGTAGTTGACGACGATGCGGGCGTCCACCGCGATGACTTCCTTGTCATTTCCAATCAATGGATTGATCTCCACGCCGATGATCTCGGGCAGTTCGCAGACCATTTCCGAGACGCGCTGCAGGGTGCGCGTCAGGGCCACCCGGTTCATGGGCGGAATCTGGTTGCGGGCCGCCATGAGCCGCGAGACCCGGGTGTGGTCGATCATGGTCTGGATGATGAAGGCGTTGAGCGGGGGGAGCCCCAACGCCTGATCCTCCAGCATATCCACCTCGGTACCGCCGGCTCCGAAGCTGATCACCGGCCCGAAAATCGGATCGCGGGTGACTCCGATCATCAGTTCGCGGGCGGCGCGTTTGGAAACCATGTGCTCCACCGTCACGCCTTCGATGCGCGCGTCCGGGCGCAAGCGCGCGGCGCGCTCCACGATCTCGGTAAAGAGCCGCCGGACCGATTGGGCATCGGCGATGTTGAGGGCCACGCCGTCCACGTCGGACTTGTACTTCAGATCCGGTGAGTGGATCTTGACCACCACCGGGAAGCCGACCGCCTCGGCCGCCATCAGGGCCTCGTTGGCGGTGCGTGCCAAGACGGCCTGCATGGTCGGAATGCGGAAGGCGGCGAGGATCGCCTTGGCCTCGATGATGCCGAGCTGTTTGCGCCCCTCGGCCATCACCCCCTCGATGATCAGGCGCGCCCCTTCCACATCCGGGCTATCTTCCTGGGAGATGGGCTCCGGCGACTGCATCAGGAGACGCTGGTTACGCAGGTGACGGGCGAGGAAGGACATGGCCTCGATGGCCAACTCCGGGGTCTCGAACTGCGGGATATGATATTCGGCAAGCAGCGCCTTGGCGGCGGCCACGCGCTTGCCGCCCATCCAGCAGGTGAGGACGGGCTTCTTGGTCTTTTTCAGCGCCTCGATCACCTGCTCCACGGTGCCCTGCGGGTCGCCGGACGTCAGCGGGGCCAGGATGACCAGGACCCCGTCGACGCCCGGATCGGCCAGGCAGGCGTCAATGGCGATGCGGTAGCGTTCCGGGGTGGCGGTGCCCATGATGTCCACCGGGTTGCCGTGCGACCAATGCGCCGGCAGCGCCTGCTCCAGGGTCTGGTTGGTCGTCTCCGACAGGGTCGCCAGCGACAGCCCCAAATCCTGGGCACGGTCCGCGGCGAGCACCCCGGGTCCGCCCCCGTTGGTGATGATGGCGATGCGCTCACCGGTCAGCCGCCGGCCGGTACCGAACACCTGGGCGGCGGCGAACAGTTCCTCCAGATGATCCACCTGGACCACACCGGCCCGCTCGGTGACCGCCCGGAAGACATCGTCCGAGCCGACGAAGGCCCCGGTATGTGACTTGACGGCGCGGCTGCCGGCCGGATGGCGGCCGGCCTTGACCACCACCACCGGCTTGAGGCGCGCCGCCGCCCGCAGTCCGCTCATGAAGCGGCGGGCGTTGCGGATGCCTTCCACATACAGCAGGATGCATTGGGTCTGGCCGTCCATGGCGAGGTAGTCGAGGATATCCCCGAAGTCCAGATCGGCCGCGGCCCCCAGGGAGACCACCGCGGAGAGGCCAAGTTCGCGCCGCTCCGACCAGTCGATCATCGCCGTGCAGATGGCCCCCGACTGGGACACCAGGGCGACGTTGCCGCGCCGCGGCATGTCCGGCCCGACGCTGGCATTGAGCCCATGCTGGGGGCGCATGACCCCGAGACAGTTGGGCCCGAGCATCCGGATCCGGTTACGCCGCGCCGCTTCCACCAGCCGGTCCTGGAGGGCCGCGCCGGACTCCCCGTGTTCACCGAAGCCGGTGCAGTAGACCACCGCGACCCGCACGCCGGCGGCGCCGCACTGCTCCAGAATGCCCGCCGCCTGGGCCGCCGGCGTCGCGATCAGGGCCAGGTCCACATGCTTGTCGAGGCTGACCAGATCCTTGTAGCAGGGCCGCCCGGCGACCTCGTCGTACTTGGGGTTGATGGCGTAGCTGTGCCCCTTGAAGGTCCCGCCGAGCAGGTTACGGTAGACCTGACCACCGACAGAACCCTCGCTGTCACTGGCGCCGAACACGGCCACGGCACCCGGGGTGAACAACTGGTCGACATCGGACAAGTGCATCTGAACTGCCCTCCCGGGCTGAATTAGGGTTAAGCTTCAGCGACGCCGCCCAGACAAGGCCCGGCGGACAACCAAAGTATCGGTAACGAGAATCGCCCGCAATGCCTGACTGGTCACACTGCGACCGGATCGACTGCCGCGGCGGTCGCGCGACGGGGATAGCCCATGAGCTTAGCTTTCATTTCCCACGATACCTGTAAAGAGCATGAGATGGGTGACTACCACCCGGAGTGCCCGGCGCGACTGCATGCGATCAAGGACCGCATGATCGCCTCCGGCATGGAGATGCTGGTCACCCACTATGACGCACCCCAGGCCAGCATCGAGCAACTGGCACGCGTCCACGACCGCGATTACATTCGCAAGATCTTCGATACGGCACCCGCGACCGGTCCGGGTCTGGCCTGGGTGGACGGGGACACGGCCATGAACAGCCGCACCCTGCCGGCCGCACTGCACTCCGCCGGGGCCGCCATCCTTGGAGTCGATCTGGTGATGAGCGGCAAACATCCGACCGCTTTCTGTTGCGTCCGCCCACCGGGTCATCATGCCGGGCGTGATTCCGCGGCCGGCTTCTGCTTCTTCAACAACGTGGCGGTCGGCGCGGCGCACGCGCTGGAACACCATCGGCTCAACCGCGTGGCCATCGTCGACTTCGATGTGCATCACGGCAACGGCACCGAGGATATCTTTATCGACGACCCGCGGGTGCTGTTCTGTTCCAGTTTCCAGCACCCCTTCTATCCGGGCACCGGCGCCGATACGGTCGCGCCGAACATCATCAACCTGCCGCTGCCGCGACTCACCAGCGGGGCCGACTTCCGCGCCGCCGTCGAGCGCGCCTGGCTGCCCCGCCTCGACGCGTTCGCCCCGGAGCTGATCCTGGTCTCGGCGGGGTTCGACGGTCACGCCGAGGACGACATGGCGCACTTCAACCTGCGTGAGCCGGATTACGCCTGGATCACGCGGGAACTGCACAAACTCGCCGGGCGCCATGCCCAGGAGCGCATCGTCTCCTGTCTGGAGGGAGGTTATACCCTCTCGGCGCTGGGACGTTGCGTCAGCACGCATGTGGACGAGTTGATCGGGCACGCCTGATCACCGAACACCGAATACCGAATACCGAATACCGAATACCGCCGATGCGCGTTTGCTGCACCGCAGCAACCAAGGATAGGCGGGTTCGGGAACGGATGCAACGCATCGCCTTAATCCAAACCGGGGTCGCGCGTATCGACCCCCGGTTCCCCATGGCCTGTGCCGCCGATATGCGTCAAACCGCCTCATCCGACAGCGAGAGCACGAGGCGGAAGCCGAGGTCACGCGCGGTTTCGCGTATCGCCGCGCGCGCGCGGGCCGTGGTCCTGCTCCGCAGCGGCCCCGCGTCGAAGGAACCCCCGCGCAGGATGCGCGCACCTTCGGCATCCGCGTCGTTACGGCCGTCACCGACCTGGTACGGGTAGGGCCGGTCCCGACTCAGGGTCCACTCCCAAACATTACCGCCCATGTCCGCGACGCCCTCGGGCGTGGCGCCTAAGGGGAACAGGCCAACCGCGGACGGTTCACCGAGACTCCCGAGACAGTTGGCGCGACCGTCCCCGAAGCGGTCGCCCCAGGGGTAGACGCGTCCCTGAGTCCCACGCGCCGTCAGCGCCCACTCAGCCTCGGTGGGCAGACGCAGGCCATAACCGGCAGGCAGGCTGGTACGGCGTTTGCGGAACATGGTGTCGAGCCAGGCGGCATAGGCGACCGCCTCAAACCAGGTGACGCCGACCACCGGACGATTGGTCTCGGCACGCTGACGGATCCAGCCCTCCGGCTCCTTGCGCCGCTGACCATGACACCAGGCCCACCCCAACTCAGACCACCACTCGCGCCGTTCATAGCCGCGCGCCGCGACGAAGACGCGGAATTGGCCGACCGTGACCGGGTAGCGTCCGATCCAGAAGGCATAGTCCAATGCGACCGGTACGTCCCCGCCAAGCTCGTTCGGCAGCACCCCGGCAACATCGGGGGAACAGCCCAACACGATCCGCCCCGGTTTGATCGACACCATCCCCAGGGCTCGCTCATGCTCGCCGTGATAGCGTGCGGGAAGCTGGAACCCGCGGTGTTCGAAGCGCGGGTCGCCAAGCCGCGCCAACACGGCCGCGGCCGCGGCCCGCTCTCCCAGGTGGAGCGCGCCGGACTCCACCAGGGCCGCCAGGCGGTGACGAACGCGCTGAACACTCCGGGCGCCGGGCGGCGTATCGGCGGCCCGCCCATAGCCGACGGCGATGGCCACCTCGCCCGCCAGCCAGACACGGCGCCATAAGGCATCGCTCATGTCGGCGTCGGGTGGACATAGGCACTCGATCAAATCCAACGGCCGCGCAACCTCACGCTGGCTATGGACCAGGAAGCCGACCGCATGCAGAATGGTCTCGCGCCAGTAGGTTTGGTCATGGACACGACCAGCCACTTGCTGCGCAAAGTCCGGTGCATGAGCCAACGCGCAACCGGCCAGATACTCGCGTATGGCCCGGTGCGGGAAGTCATAGACCGCCGGCCGCTCCTCACACAACAGACCGGCGCGCTGCTTGATCAACTCCGTGATCGATTGCGCCCAATCCAAATCCTGACGCGGATGCAGTAACCGCAGCGCGGCGACCAACTCGGCCTCACCGACACCGGCGGCCACCCCGTGGCCAGGACCGGTCGATGACCAGTCCCCGTCCCCGTGGTGCTGCATCACCATGGCCAGACGCTCGCACAGGCTGATGGCATCGCAACGATCCCGCCGGACCTCCCGCAGCAGATCGCTGATGCGTGTATCCTCGTCATCCAACCCCCGATCCATCCGTGAAAAGAGCACATCGACGGCACCTTCGAACAACCGCGCCCGCTCCTCGCGCAGTTCGCGGCGATCCGTGAAGACCAGCGCCAAGAGCGTGAGCAACAGGGGATTGGACGTCAGGCGCGAACAGTGGGAACGCTTGACTTCCTGGCGAAACGTATCCGCCAGAGCCTCCGCCTCGGTCAGCAGGAACTCCCCGTGGGCACCCAACTCCTGGAACCAGTCGGTGACGAAACGATCCACCTGATCGCGGCCGAACGGCTGCAAGACGGCGATCGGAAACTCCGCGTCCGGTAACCGCCAATCGGGGTGCTGATAGGCGAACACCCGGCTGGTGAGTATGCAGCGGCACAGGGGTGCCTCCCGACAAAACTCGAGCAGACCCGCACGCACCTGAGCCAACCCGCTGGGATGAACCTCATCCAACCCGTCCCACAGCATCAGAGCACGGCCCTCGTGGATCGCCGCTTCGAGTGCAGGCAGACAAAACCCAGGTTGCGATCGGTTAACTCGTGGCGCAGAAACCCCCACACCAACTGCTCGGCGGACTGCTCGGCGGTGTCCCGCGCGGCCAACCAGGCACTGAAATCACGCAGCCGCAAGAGCACCGGGATACACGACCACTCGGTTTCCGGCCAACCGGGCAGCGCGGTCCGGTCCCCGGTCGCCAGAGCGTGAGCGAGAAAGGCGAGTAGCGTGGATTTGCCCGAGCCGGCCTCCCCCAAGATCACCAGCGAACGGCGCAGGTAAATCGCCTCCAGCGCGCCGAGGCTGCGCGCCCGATCCCGATCCAGGATACGCTCGGAGTTCGGGTCCAGGGTCGGATAAGTCACCTGGATGCCGCGCTCGGCCTCCAGGAGTGCCCGTTTGGCCACCCCCTCGGGCAACGCGAGATCAGTCATCAGCGGCACGAAAAGACTGACGATGCTGCGGCTGTCATGCGTTCGGCTGTCGATCCCGCGCAGGGGTAATGCGCGGGTCCGCCACGCCAGCACCCGCCGCAGGCACTCGAGTTGGCCATCAGGGGAACTGGGACGCTCGCCGACGAAGATTCCTTTGAGAATGCCTGAATCTGCGGTGGCTGCCGGTCGAACGCTCTCCCCCTGACCAGCGACCTGGACCGACAAGCGCGCATTCAGGGCACGACGCTGGTCTTCCAACGCCGCAAGCTGCGCACGCAATCGTGACGCTTCTGAACTGCTATCCTTGGTCACGGCAGCCCTCATGACAGACCTGGATGATCCGTTGCACAGTTTCCCGCCAATGACCGGCAATGGTGCAGTGCTGCCCGTTCGCCGCGACGCGGTGCCCCGCGCAGCCGCGCTTACGCTGCCTCGATCTGTCAGACTCAAGCATGCCTAACATCGCAATCCTTTGGTTCCGGCGCGATCTGCGCCTCGCCGACAATCCGGCCCTGGTCCAGGCCATGGCCGAAAATGATCAGGTGTTGCCGCTCTATATTCACGCACCAGCCGCAGAATTTCCCTGGGCTCCAGGAGCAGCCAGTCGCTGGTGGCTGCATTGGAGCTTACAGAACCTGGATCGATCACTGCGCGACCGCGGCAGCCGCCTGGTGATCGACGCCGGCGAGGCACTCGCGGTGATCCAACGGATGACAGCGCAGACCGGCGCGACCCGCGTCTATTGGAACCGCCTCTACGACCCGGCCACCCGTGCGCGCGACACCCGGATCAAGCTCGCCCTGCGCGCGCAGGGGCTGAATGCTGAGAGCCACAACGCGCTGCTACTGCGCGAGCCTTGGACGATCCTGAATGCCACCGGGGAGCCTTACAAAGTGTACAGCGCTTTCTGGCGCAAGTCGTCCCCCGGATTACATGGCTGCACCCCGGTGCCGATACCCTCCGGTCTGCGGCCGGCACCGGCGGCTGACAGTCTGCCTGTCAAAGATCTGCAATTATTACCGAGAATTCCCTGGGATCAAGGACTGCGCGAGCGCTGGCAACCCGGCGCCGGCCCCGCGATGAACCGGGCGATCACGTTTCTCGACAACGCGCTGGACGGTTACGCCCAGGGTCGGGACCTTCCTGGAACCACGGGCACCTCCAGTCTCTCACCCTATCTGCACTTCGGCGAGATCGGCCCGCGCCAGGTGCTGGCCCTGATCGCCGCGCGCTACGGGACGGTGGAGGCACCCGCCGCTGCGGCCTATGTGCGCGAACTCGGCTGGCGGGAGTTCGCCCATCACCTGCTCTACCATTTCCCTCATACCGCGACCGATCCCCTGGACCCGCGTTTTGCCCGTTATCCCTGGCGCACCGAGGGCACTGCCGAACTGCTCGCCGCCTGGCAACAGGGCCGTACCGGCATCCCCCTGGTCGACGCCGGGATGCGTGAACTGTGGCACACCGGCTGGATGCACAATCGGGTGCGGATGGTGGTCGCTTCCTTCCTGACCAAGAACCTGCGCCTGCCCTGGCAGGCCGGCGCCGCCTGGTTCTGGGACACGCTGGTGGACGCGGACCTGGCCGCCAACACCCTGGGCTGGCAGTGGACCGCCGGCTGCGGGGCCGATGCCGCCCCCTACTTCCGGGTCTTCAATCCGGTCCGTCAGGGCGAGCGGTTCGATCCCCAAGGCGCCTATGTGCGGCGCTGGTGCCCGGAGTTGGCGGGTCTGCCCGACAAGTTCATCCATCAGCCCTGGGCCGCCCCGGCCGCGATCTTGCGCGCGGCCGGTGTGATCCTGGGAGCCGACTACCCGACGCCAAGTGTTGATTTGGCGGGCTCGCGGCTGGAGGCGCTGGCCGGGTTCGAAACGATCAAAGGCGCCACCGGACGAGGGCAAGACGCCGCGCGGCCATAGCCCCCATGATCGCCATGCACTAGCCGCCTTACCAATCCTTGTACGGATGCCGTGCCAGGTTGGCATTGGAGTAACGCGGATCGGCGGTGACCTCGGCGCCCGCCCAGGGGGGCAACGACACGTGCTCGTCAGCACGATTCAGTTCGATCTCGGCCAGTTCCAAGCCTTCATTGGCGCCGCTGAAGACGTCCAGATCCCACAGGCGGTCGCCGTAATGGACCCGATAACGCACCTTCGAAATCACCGGCAGGATCGCCAGTTCACGCAGCATGGCGCGCGCATCCGCGGGCGGGATGGGGTACTCGAATTCGGACCGGGTGATGCCATGCGGCGGTCCCTTGATGGTGAGGTAAGCATCATCCTCCTTCATCCGCACCCGCAAGGTCAGGGTCCCGGTGGTCGCCAGATAGCCCTGGACAATGTGCCACTCCTGCTCGATCGCCGCACGCCATGCGTCATTCTTGACCAGGAACTTACGCTCGATTTCAAGTGCCATTACTCAATCCTCCGACCGTGCAAAGATCGCCATGGATTCGACATGGGCGGTGTGCGGGAACATGTCCATGACCCCCGCCTGAACCATCCGGTAGCCCAAGACATTGACCAGCCGCTCGGCGTCGCGCGCCAGGGTACTGGGATAACAGGAAACATAGCAGATACGCTGGACACCCAAGCGCGGCAACCAGTCGAGGATCTCGAGCGCGCCGCTGCGTGGCGGGTCCAGCAGGGCCTTGTGGTAATACCCCCGCAGCCAGGGCTCCGCGGCGAGGTCCCCGTAAAGATCGGCGGTCTCGAAGCGCACGTTATCGATCCCGTTGCGCCGGGCATTGGCCGCGGCTCGTGACACCAGCCCGGCATCCGCTTCGACACCGACGACATCGGCGCAGCGCCGCGCCAAGGGCAGACTGAAGTTACCGAGCCCGCAGAACAGGTCCAGCACCCGCTCATCCGGCTGAGGATCCAGAAGATCGAGCGCCTGATCGACCATCAGACGATTCAGCTCCAGGTTCACCTGGGTGAAATCCGTGGGCAGGAACTCCAGGCGAACGCCGTGACGCGGGAGGTCGTAGTGCAAGTCCACTTGGTGACCGGGCATGGGCCGGATGGTGTCCACCCCGCCCTCCTGGAGATAGATGTGGTAGCCATACTCCTCGCTCAGATGCTGTAAGACCCCCAGATCGGCGTCGCTCGGCGGCGCCATGACACGAAACACCAGAACGCAGGGGGCCTCACCGACCGCCATCTCGATCTGCGGAACCTGATCGCGAATACTCAATTGCCCGACTGCCTCGGCCAAGACCTGGAGACGGTCGCCCACCGCCGGGTGCAACACCACACACCCACTCAGGTCGGCCAGATAGGGAGTACCACGCTCGCGAAAACCCACCAGGGTGCGGCCCTTTTTGATCACATGCTTTACCCCCAGGCGCGCCTTGCGCCGATACCCCCAATGTCCCGCGACCAGGGGCGCGAGCCAGGTCTCGGGACTGACCTTGCCGATCCGCGTGAAGACATCGGCGAGGGTCTCCTGTTTCATCCGGATCTGCGCGGCCGGATCCTGGTGTTGCAGGCTGCAACCGCCGCAGAGACCGAAATGGGGGCAGCGCGGCGCGACCCGTTCGGGCGACGCCCGCAGGATCTCGACGGCGACGCCCTCATCGAAGCGCCGTTGGAGGCGGGTGTAGCGGAAGCGGACCCGCTCCCCGGCCAAGGCGTTGTCGATGAAGAGCGCCTTGCCGTCGAAATGTGCCAGGCCCCGACCCTCATGGGTCAGACCCTCGATCTCGACCTCGACTAAGCCTTGGGGCAGTGGTTTGTTGCGTTTTTTTGACAAAATATTCTTAGTGATCTATTGACGGAGTCACGCCGGAAAGACCCCGGTGGAAAGATAGCGGTCACCCCGATCACACACGATGGCGACAATCACCGCCCCACGGAGTTCCTGCGCCAGCCGCAGTGCCGCGGCCACCGCGCCACCCGATGAAACCCCCGCGAAGATCCCCTCCCGCGCGGCCAGATCGCGGGTGGTCTGCTCAGCCAAGGCCTGCGAGACATCGATGATCCGATCCACCCCGGCCGGGTCATAGATCCGCGGCAGGTAAGCCTGCGGCCACCGGCGGATACCCGGAATGTTCGAACCCTCCTCCGGCTGAACACCGACGATCTGCACCGCCGGGTTCTGCTCCTTGAGATAGCGTCCGGTGCCCATGATGGTCCCGGTGGTGCCCATGGAGCTGACGAAATGCGTGATGCCCCCTGCGGTATCGCGCCAGATCTCGGGGCCGGTGGACGCGTAATGGGCGGCGGGATTGTCCGGATTGGAGAATTGATCAAGCCGCAACCCCTGCCCCTGCGCCTCCATCGCCTGAGCCAGATCGATGGCGGCCTCCATCCCGCCCGCCTGCGGCGTGAGCACGATGTCCGCCCCGAAGCTCTTCATCGTTGCCCGCCGCTCCGTACTCATATGCTCGGGCATGATCAGCACCAGACGATAACCCATAATGGCCGCCGCCATGGCCAACGCAATCCCGGTGTTGCCGCTGGTCGCCTCGATCAGCGTATCCCCCGGGCTGATGGTGCCGCGTTCCTGGGCGCGCCGAATCATGTGCAGGGCCGGGCGGTCCTTCACCGAACCGGCCGGATTACTGCCTTCGAGCTTGACCAGGATACGGTTGTCACTGTTGCCAGGCAGGCGTTGCAGACGCACCAGGGGCGTGTCGCCGATGAATTGGTCGATCGTGCGATCAAGCACGGGCGCGCCAGCTGGATCAGTTGTACTAGGTTGGGTCATGATGGACTCGGAACGGTCGGACCGCCGGGAATCGGTAATCCGAGATTGTGCACCAGCCCTGGCGAGCAACCAAGTCGGGCGGCCACCGACGCCGGTGGACTGGATTCGGCCGCGCCGATAAAGTGCTGTTCAATTCGAACCGGAAGGAGCGCCATCTTGTACCACGACCCTGTCAAGGCCCGCCTCGCCCAACTGCCAGCCCGTGATCCCGTCGCCGCCCTGACCGCGGCTGGCGGCGACGCGGACCTCGCCGCCGAACTGTTCGCCGCCCTGGTCGATGGACTGCCGGAGGAACTGAACGAACTGCGTGCCGATCTCGCCGAATGCGACTGGGTCGGACTGGCCGAGCATGCCCATCAGATGCGGGGAGCCACGCGCTATTGCGGCGTGCCCGCCCTGGACGAGGCCACCGAGGCCCTGGAACGGGCCGCCCGGATCGAGGACCCGGCCTTGATCGCACAGGCGTTCGCCAACCTGGAAGACGAGACGCTGCGCGTGCAGACACCCGGCTGACGGGCGGGTCCCGCACGGCCGGCTTCGGCGCTTGCCGGAGAATCATGTACCAGATCGCGAAGGATTTTGTGGACATGCCTCGTCGACTCGATTGGCTCACGTGCGACCACATCCACGCGCGGCTACGCCCGGAGACCTGCGGCGGCGCTCCCACCGAAGAACTGGCAGGGCTCGCGGTCACGCCGGTGCAGCGGGCGGCTGTCCTCCTGCCGCTGTATCGATTGGACAACGCCTGGCACCTGCTGTTCATCCGCCGTGCCGCGCACCCGCGGGACCGGCACAGCGGCGAGGTCGGGTTTCCCGGCGGGCGCCGTCAGGCGACCGACCCGGACTGCGTCGCCACGGCGCTGCGCGAGGCGCACGAGGAGATCGGACTGGCCCCGGAGCAAGTTCGACTGCTGGGTCAATTCCGCCCCTTGCTCACCGTCAGCGAGTTCCTGGTCACCCCGGTGGTCGGCTACATCCCGTGGCCCCAGCGCCTCGTCCCCGACCCGCGGGAGGTCGCCCGCATCTTCAGCATCCCGCTCGCCTGGCTCAGCGACAGTGCCCATCACCGGATCCGCCCCTATCCTTCCCCGGACCACCCGCAGGCCCGCGATGTGGTCTTTTTCGACTCCTACGACAATGAACTGTTGTGGGGCGTGACCGCCCACATCACCCTCGACTTCCTCCGGTGCCTGATGCAGCCCCGGCCGGCTCTCGGTTGACGCGTCCCGACCGCTGACCGGCGCTCGATCTGAACTTGGCCGGACGCACCGGCCACAGCGATCACACGCGCATTTTCCTGGGTTTTGTCGTAAGGTATGCGGCGGTAGCCCAGTGGTTGAGGAAATCGCGATGGAAGACACCCTGCAACGCCTGCTGGCCGCGGAACTGCGGGCCGAGACGATTGCGAGCCAGGCCGAACTCGAGCAGGATCGACTGATCCAACAGGCGCTGGCGGACGCCAAGTCCGAGAATGAGCGGTTTACCAGCCGCATTCCCGATCTGCACCGGTCATTCATCGCCAAGGCCGAGGAGCGGGCGGAACAGAATATCGCCGAGTTGCGCCGCCGTTACGACGAGCGCCACGTCCATTTGCGCGACCAGGCTGAACAGCGGGAGGACCAGGCCTTGGAGGCCGCATTCCAGGTGCTGATCGACCCGAGCCGCTGACCAGCCGCCGCTCCAGCGTCACTGCATCGTCCATCATCACGCACTCATGATGAGTAACGCCGCCACACACGCCTATCTGAACACCCGCGTCGCCGTGATGGCGACGCGCTTGTTCGATCCGGACACCATCGGTCAGTTGTCCCAGATGCAACTGCCTGAGCTGGCCGAACGCTTTGGACTCGCCGCGCTGCTCGACGAGCAACTGAGCGCCCGGACCCGCGGCCGTGCCATCGAACAGACCTTGATCCAGGTTCTGCTCGCCGAATTACAGGTCTTGGTGCGGCCGATGCCCGCGACCGAACGGGCCGTCGTGCTGGCCTGGGGCCGCAAGTACGCACTGTTCAATCTGAAGACGCTGATCCGCGGGAAGCTCTACGCGCTGGATCAACAGGAAATCCGCGACAGCCTGTTCGACCTGCCGACCATCATCGATCCACCCGATCAGGAACTGCTCCGCGCCGAGAACGTGCCGGAACTGCTGCGCCAACTGGAGGCCGGGCCGCACCGGCTGATTGCCCGTCAGGCGCGGGAGGCCTACGAACAGCGACGCGAACCCTTCGCCCTGGAAGCCGCCATCGACCAGCGCTACTACGCCGGTCTGGCCCGCCAGGTCATGCAGTTCTATGACACCAACCTGCACCCGCTGCAGCAACTGATCGGCGCCGAACTGGACCGCACCGCACTGCTGTGGCTGTTGCGCTTTCGTTTCTCCTATCAATTCTCGCCGTCGGAGACCTTCTATCAACTGGTGCCGTCCATGCGGCTGCTGCACCGCGCGCGGCTGCTGACGCTGGTCAATGTCGAGGACCTTACGGGCGTCCTGGCGGCCCTGCCGCCGCCGCTGGATACCCTGCTGTCCGAGTGTCGAACGATCATCGATGTCCAACGGCGCATGGGGCGCCATGTCGCTCACGCGGCGCAACGGCTGCTGCTCCAGAGCCCGTCGGCGGTCGCCCGGGCACTCGCCTACCTGATGCTGCGTGAGATGGACCTGTACCTGCTGTTCGCCTTGATTCAGGGGCGCCTGCTGAACCTCTCGACCGAGGTCGTGGACATCGCGCTGGAGATCATCGAGCCCACCTGTCCCTGGAACCTGGCGCCCACCGGGGGAACGGCCGCCCGACACCGCGCCGCGGCGGCTTGATCCACGACCTGTTCAACGGACCCCGACCACACCAGCTATACGGGACAGATACCAGATGCCGCGGCCACGAATCATGAAGCACGTTCGTCTGCTGGTCCTCACCGAGGACCTGCCGCAGGCGTCCCTGACGCTGGCCCAAACCGAGAGTTTCCACCCGGATACCCGGCCGCCCCTGGAACCCGCCCTGAGCGGGCTGCCCGGACGCACCTATCGGGACACCTACTATCAGGCGCGCTCGCGGCTCGATAAGATCGCCAAGCTGATCGCCGTGCCTGAAGCTCCCATGCTCGATCCCAAGCTTGATCAAGTCCGCGTGGTCGAGCCCGCGGAACTCGTGCAGCTCGACGATTGGCTAGGTCAAATCTGGCAAAAGGCGTCCGGTTATGAAGAGGAATTACGGCGTCTGGACGATCAGGAACGCCTGATTCGCGAGCAGGAAGCGGCACTCGCCAACTTCCAGCACTTGCAGATCGACCTGCGGATGCTGCGCAACAAGACGCGCTTCCTGGATTTCTATGTCGGCATCGTACCGCGTGAAAATCTGCGCCAACTCGAAGGCGCGGTGGGGCTCGCCGACCACCTGCTCCACGTCTATATGCAGCGGGGCGACCAGTCCCACGTGGTCATCATCGGCCCCACCGGGACCACCGAGGCCCAACTCTCGGCGGTCCTCGACGCCGCCGACTTCCAGCCCCTGCCCATCCCGGAGGGGCTGGATGACGACCCGCAACAACTCCGCCAGGATCTGGATGCGCAGCACCTGGCGAACCGCGTCCGCCACCAATCCGAGTACGAGCGCATCGCCGAGTGGTCGGCGCCCTTCCTGGAGCGTCTGGTGGCCGCCCGCCGGACACTGATGCTGGCCGAACCCCTGGTCGCCCTGGACCCGTCCGTCCGCAGTTCGGGACATCTGGTTCACCTCGCCGGCTGGGTGCCGGCCCGCGCGGTCGACGACCTCACCGCCAGACTCGGCCAATCACTCGCACTACCGTTCGATCTACGGGTGCGGGACCCCTTGCCGACTGAGCGCAAACTGGTCCCGACCGTCACAACCAAGAACCGCCTGCTCGAACCCTTTGCCATGCTGGTTCAGCAGTACGGCATCCCCGAATACGGGGAAGTCGACCCCACGCCGCTGTTCGCCGTCACCTTTCTGCTGATGTTCGGCTCCATGTTCGGCGATGTCGGACAGGGTGCGGCGATTGCCGGGCTCGCCTGGTGGTTGCGCGCCAGGCTCGGGCGTTTCTGGCTGTTCGGGCTGATGGCGGGCCTGGCATCGATGGTGTTTGGTTTCATCTATGGCAGCATCTTCGGCTACGAGGAGGTCCTGCCGGCCCTCTGGATGAGTCCCATCCATGACCCGATTCTGATGCTCAAGATCGCCTTGGGTTACGGCGTCGTCTTCCTGACCATCGCCTGCCTGATCGCCATCTATAATCGGCTGGTCATCAAGAACTGGTGGGGGGCCCTGTTCGGCCATCACGGAATCGTCAATCTGGTCTTCTATCTCGCGCTCGTGTGGGGAGGGCTGCACCTCGGCCGCGGTGAGTCCTTCGGCACGGTGCCGACGTTCCTGGTCAGCACCGCCCTGGCCGCACTCGCCTGGTATGCCTGGCGGCACCTGGAGGCGCCACTCGGCGAAAAGATCCTGGTCGTCTTCATCGAAACGCTGGAGACGGTCATCGGCTATATTTCGAATACCCTGTCGTTTTTGCGTATTGCCGCATTCAGCCTGAACCATGTGGCCTTGTCGATCGCGGTATTCACCCTCGCCGGCATGATGGGCGCCTTCGGCCACGTGGTCACCGTGATCCTGGGGAACGTCTTCATCCTGGTCCTGGAGGGTGGGATCGTGATGATCCAGGTGATGCGACTGCAATATTATGAGGGCTTCTCCCGCTACTTCGCGGGGGAGGGCCACGCGTTCGCGCCGCTCAAGCTGCGGCGGGGATCGGCGCCGTCATGACCTGTTAGAACCGACCACAACCCACGGAGTGTTTCATGTACTGGCTCGTCGCCTTACTCTCCCTCGCCATCCTCGGGCTGATCGTCTCCGGCATTCTGCTGGAACTGCGCCCCGGCCTCGCCGTTCGGATCCGGCCCTGGTACCGACCGGCGCTGGGAACCCAGTTGGTCGCCTTCGTCGGCGCTCAACTTGGCCTGCTCCTGCTCGGAATGCAGGATGCCTTCGCCGCGACCGAAACCGCGGCAGCGGCCGGCGCGGCTATCGAGATGTCGACCGGCATGGGGTTAGCCATCATCGGCGCGGGCATCCCCACCGGCCTCTCCACGATCGGTGCCGGCATCGCCGTGGGACCCATCGGCGCCGCGTCGCTGGCCGCCATCACGGAGAAACCTGAAATCCTGGGGCGCACCCTGATTTATCTGGGGCTGGCGGAGGGTATCGCCATCTATGGTTTGGTCATCTCGATCCTGTTGCTCAACAAGATTTAAGCGCCGCCGCGATGACTACCGAGCACGAACCAGGCCATTCAACCCGCATGCTGTTCCTGGGCGAGGCGAGCCTGGCCGACGGATTTCGCTTGATCGGTTTTGAAACCCACCCCAATCCGACACCGGAAGAGGCCGACCGCATCTTGCGCGACCTCAGCCGCAACCGCGAGAAGGCCTTCGTCGTGGTGGACGATCAAGTGATGCGGGCGGACATTCCCAACCTCCAGCGGGTCCGCCGGGAGGGCGGACGAATCGTCGTCATCGCGGTTCCGCTGCTGAATGCCCTGCCGATCCTGTCCAGCCAGGTCGCGGACCGCCTGAACACGCTGTTCGGCGCCGCCGCTGTTCCATCCGGCCCAGCCGGCCAGTCAGGCGAAGCCCCGGTGAATCCCAAATGAATCAGGTCCAAGAACTGGAACAGGCCATCCTGACCCGCGCCGAGCGCCTGGCCGCGGAGTTCCGCGAGCGCGGCACGCGCAGCCGCGACAGTATCTTGCGCGAGGCGGCGGAACGCCTGCGCCTGCGTGAGGCACGCGAGGAAGCCATCGCCAAAACACTGGCTGAACGGACCTTCCGCCAGCACGTGCAGGCCAGTGAACTCAAGATGCAGAGTCAACTCGATCTGATGCGCTGGAATCTGGTGCAGGATGTGGAGCGCCAACTGCAAGAGCGAATGCGCCACTTCATAGCGGACGCCGGCGCCTACGGCGCCTGGCTTCAGCAGCTGGTCGCGGGTGCCGCCACGTTGATCGAACATCCTCAGATCAACGTCAGCGCCAATAGTGCCGACCACAAACACTTGCGGTCATGCTGGGACGGGATCACCCAGGCGCTTGCGCAAACGCGCACCCTGAGACTGGCGGACGACCCGATCGACACCCTCGGCGGCGTCCTGCTGACCAGCGGCGATGGCCGTATCCGCGTCGACCAAACCTTCGACGGCCGACTCGCACGGCTGCGCCCGCGCATTCAGCAGGTCATCCTGGAACGTCTGCTGCCCGGCGGTGTCGAGACCGGCAACCTTTTCTCCGGATGAGACCATGACAGAAACCAGCAGAACCGGTGCCATCCGTGATATCAACGGCCCCATCGTCACCGTTGACCTCCCCGGCGCCCGCAGCGGCGAGCAGGTCAAGATTGGCGAATTGGGCCTGTTTGGCGAGGTGATCTCGCTGGCCGGCACGACGGCGGTGGTTCAGACCTATGAATCCACCGATGGGGTGCGACCTGGCGAGATCGCCGTGGGACTGGGGTTTCCACTCTCCGTTGAGTTGGGTCCCGGCCTGATGGGCGGCATCTTCGACGGGGTGCAGCGCCCGCTCGAGAAGATTGCGCTCCAGTCGGGTGACTACATCCGCCGCGGCATCAGCGTGCCGGCACTGGACCGCGCCAAGCAGTGGGAGTTCACACCCAACGAGGCACTGGAGCCTGGTGCGACAGTGAGCGGCGGCCTGGTGCTCGGCACGGTACAGGAGACCCTGACCGTCAAGCATCGCATCCTGGTGCCGCCGGGAGTCGCCGGTGAATTGGAAGAACTCGCGCCCGCCGGGGACTATGACATTGAGGCGTCCATCGCCCGCGTACGCACCGCCAAAGGCCACATCCTCAAACTCAGTATGTACCACCGCTGGCCGGTGCGGCGGCCCCGCCCCTATTTGCGGCGTGACGACGGCATCTCACCCCTGATCACCGGGCAGCGGGTCATCGATACCTTTTTCCCCCAACTCAAGGGCGGCAAAGGGGCGGTCCCCGGCCCCTTCGGCGCGGGCAAGACGGTGGTCCAGCAGCAGATCGCCCGCTGGTCAAACGCGGATATCGTCATCTATGTCGGCTGTGGTGAGCGCGGCAATGAGTTGGTCGACGTACTGGAAAGCTTTCCGCAGTTGGATGATCCCTACTCCGGGCGCAAGCTGATGGAACGGACTCTGCTGGTGGCCAACACGTCCAATATGCCGGTAGTCGCCCGCGAGGCGTCGATCTATGTCGGTGTCACCATGGCGGAGTATTACCGGGACATGGGTTACGATGTCGTGATGCTGGCGGATTCGACGTCGCGTTGGGCCGAGGCGCTGCGGGAAGTGTCGGGGCGGCTGGGTCAGATGCCGGTGGAGGAAGGGTATCCAGCCTATCTGGCGTCGCGTCTGGCCGCCGTTTACGAGCGTGCCGGCCGGGTCGAGACCTATGGAGCCGGGTCTGGATCGGTGACGCTGATCGGCGCCGTCTCGCCCCCCGGCGGGGACTTCTCCGAGCCTGTCACCAGCCACACCAAGGACATCATCGAGACCTTCTGGGCCCTGTCCAAAGAGCTCGCGGACGCCCGCCATTACCCCTCGATCGACTGGGTGACCAGCTTCTCCGGCCACGTTCACACGGCCGCCCAGTGGTGGCACAAGGAGGTGGACCCAAACTGGGAACGGCGCCGAACCGCGGCACTCGCGCTGCTTGCCCGTGACGCCGAGCTCTCACGCATCGTCAATCTGGTGGGGCCCGAGGCCCTGTCCGACGCCCAGCGCTGGGAGTTGGAAGGCGCATCACTGATCAAGGAGGGCGTCTTGCAGCAGAGCGCCCTGGACGACGTGGACACCTTCTGCTCGCCCCAGAAGCAGTTCGCGCTGCTCGACATCGCCATCACAATCTACACCAGCGGTGCGGAGTTGATCGCGATCGGTGTCCCCGTGTCCGAATTGCAGAACCTGCCGATCCTGGCCAAGATGCGTCGCATCAAGTCGATGTACACGAGCGACCAGATGGACCAGATCCAGGCGTTCCGGGCGGAGGTCAACTCAGCCATGGAGGAGATCCGCATCGAGTATGCCAAGCAGGGTGAACCCGTATTGTCCTAGGCATTCCCCGTGGGAGCGGCTTGCCGCCGCGAGTCCCTGCGTCGCCATGAACCACGCAGGCCGCATCGGCAGGCCACGCCCACGCCACTCTTCCCAGGGGTTGTAGCGAGCATGAGCATTAAAGAATACAGGACAGTAGCGCAAGCCCGAGGCGGACTGCTGGTGGTGAAGGATGCACCCGGGGTGGCCTTCGGGGACCGGGTACGGATTGAAGACTATGCGGGCGGTATCCGCAACGGCCAAGTGATCCGTGCCGCCGACGACGCGGTCTTGATCCTCGTCTTCGAGGGCACGGACGATCTGGACCTGGAACGGACCTGGGTCCGCTTCCTGGATGAGCCGGTGGAGATCGCCCTGTCGCCGGAACTGCTGGGTCGTGAGTTCAACGGACTGGGGGAACCCCGCGACGGCCGCCCACCGATCCTCAGCAACCTGCGCCGACCGGTCGCCGGGTCCGCGATCAACCCGGCCGCACGCACCTATCCGCGGGAATTCATCCAGACCGGCATCTCCACCATTGATGGGCTCAACAGCCTGGTGCGCGGCCAGAAGCTGCCGATCTTCTCCGGCTCCGGTCTGCCGCATAACCGATTGGCCGCACAAATCGTGCGCCAGGCCAAGCTCAAGGACGAGGACACCAGCTTCTCAGTGGTCTTTGCGGCCATGGGTGTCTCTTACGCCGACGCCAAGTTCTTCCGCGATGAGTTCGCCTCCTCCGGCGTTTTGCGCAACGTGGTGATGTTCATCAATTTGGCGGATGATCCCCCGGTCGAACGTCTCACCCTGCCGCGCACCGCACTCACCGCCGCCGAATACCTCGCCTATGACCTGGACCGCCACGTCCTCGTCGTCATGACGGACATGACCTATTATGCAGAGGCGCTGCGTGAGGTCGCCACGGCCAAGGGCGATGTGCCGGCCCGTAAGGGCTATCCTGGCTATCTCTATTCCGACTTGGCCGAGATTTACGAGCGCTGCGGGCGCATCCACCAACGCCACGGCTCGATTACCATGATGCCCGTGGTCTCGATGCCCTCGGACGACATCACCCACCCGATCCCCGACCTCACAGGTTACATCACCGAGGGTCAGATCGTCCTGTCGCGTGAGTTACACAACCAGGGCATCTATCCACCGGTGCACATTTCACCGAGCCTGTCGCGCCTGATGAAGGACGGCATCGGCAAGGACGATACCCGCGAGGATCATCCGCGCGTCTCGGCCCAGATCTACGCCCTCTATGCGCGCGCCCAAGAGACTCGCAACCTCGCATCGATCATCGGTGCGGACGAACTGTCCGAACGGGATCGGCGCTATCTTACCTTCGCCGACGCCTTCGACGCCCGTTTCGTCGGCCAGGGTGAATCCGAGGACCGCTCCATTGAGGCGACACTCAACCTCGCCTGGGAACTGATGAGCAGCTTCCCGCGGGACATGCTCACGCGCCTGAAAGAGACGGATCTGGCCAAGTACTACACGGGGACAGATTAAATCATGGCCTTCGCGTTCAAAACACCAGCGCCTGAGGCGATGATCGGGCTCTATGAGAGCGACTACGGCCGGTGGTTGTTCGACAACGCCCGACTGTTGCGCGAAGGACGGTTCGCTGAGGCCGATATCGCCAACATCGTCGAGGAATTGGAAGACATGGGGCGCAGCGAGTATCGGGCGATCGAGAGTTACATGGGCATCTTGCTGATGCATCTCCTCAAGTGGGAGTTTCAGCCACAGCAACGCAGCAACAGTTGGCGGGGATCAATTTTCAATAGCCGGCGCGCGATCACCAAGCGGTTGAAAGAAAGTCCGAGCCTGCGCGTTCGACTCGCAGAGGCAGTCAGAGAGGCCTATTCCGATGCCCGCTTCAACGCGTCCAACGAGACCGGATTACCGGAAAGTCGCTTCCCCCCGGAGTGCCCTTACAATGTCGATGAGGCACTGGACCCGGGCTTCTGGCCGGGCGCCGAGTGATCGAGCCATCCAATCCATGCCCAAGCCAGTTACTCCCGTCACCTGCGATCACTGCGCCGCGGTCTGCTGTCGGCTTGAGGTTCTATGCATCACCGAAACCGGTGTCTCCCGCCGCTACACCAGATTCAACCCAGGCGGTGTCCCCTCCATGGACCGACTGCCGGACGGCTGGTGCGCCGCCTTGGACCGCGATACCCTGCGCTGCCGCATCTATGAGCAGCGCCCCCTGATCTGTCGTGAATTCGAAGAGGGTGGACCTGACTGCGTCGCCGAACGGGCCGGCTGGAACAATCACCAAGGCGAGAGCCTGGGTTCCACGCACCTTACACGCTAACCACTTGTCACTCACAGCTCGCCACGTCTCCTTATGGCCCAACAACTGATCAAGGTTCCGCCGACCAAGAACACCCTGCTCAAACTCAAAAAGCAGGCGAAGTTCCTTGAAGAAGGGCACGACCTGCTGGAGCGTAAACGTGAACTCTTGACCCGACTGGTCTACGAACGCATCGGCGACTACCGGCGCCTGCGCGCCGAGGCTGAACGCGCACTGAGCGAGGCCTTTCGATGCCTCAGCCTCACCCACCTGCGCATGGGCAGTCGCGGCATCCATCAGGCATCACTCGGCGCCGAACCCGCACTGAAAGTTGACATCCTTCCCCGCCGCGCACTCGGTGTCGAGTACCCGTCGGTCAGTGCCGAACGCCTGCCGCTCAAGCCGGTCGGTCTACTCGGCACCGACGCCAGCTTCGACACGACCCGCGATCACCTCGCGGACGCGGCCGTCATACTCGCCCAGTTAGGCGAGGTCGAAATCGCGCTACACCGCCTGATGGAAGAACAACGCAAGGCGCAGAAAAGGGTCAATGCACTGAAATATAACATCATCCCACTCTATCGCCGGACCATTCACTTCATTGCGTCGGCACTCGAAGAGGAGGAGCGTAACACGCTGTTTCAAGTGAAACTGCTGCGTGCTCGCGACGTCGGTTGACGCGATCACGTCGGCATCAGGCAAAAAAAACCCCCGCTCGTGGGAGCGGGGGTTTTGGCATAAGGCCCTGGCGGTGACCTACTTTCGCATGGGGAGACCCCACACTATCATCGGCGATACACCGTTTCACTTCTGAGTTCGGGATGGGATCAGGTGGTTCCAATGCTCTATGGCCGCCAGGAAAAACGTGAGCGACGCCAGCGGCGCCACCGGGATGATCGTAGTCAGGACACCCTACAGTGCTTGGGTGTTATATGGTCAAGCCGCACGGTCAATTAGTACGGGTTAGCTGCACGCGTTACCGCGCTTCCACATCCCGCCTATCAACGTTGTGGTCTTCAACGGACCTTCAG
>NZ_CAIZIZ010000238.1 GCF_903933125.1 uncultured Lamprocystis sp.
CCCCAACCTACGGGCTACAACCTGCGTTTCCCGGCGAGTGAATTGTTCGGCGACGGTTATGTCGAGGAGGGGCTCTACGTTCATGTGGATATGTTCGAGCCCTATCTGCAATTTCTGTCGGCCGCAAACCCTGGTGATCTCAATGGCGACGGCGTCGTCAACCTGGCGGACTATGCCGTGTTTCGCGCCGCGCTCGGCAAGCGGCGCGGTCAGCCCGGCTACAACGAGCGGGCCGATTATGACCGCGATGGACAAGTGAGCAACACGGATTACCGCACCTGGCTCACCTACTACCGGCGTTGATCGGATCACAGGGTTAGCATAATGAACAAGATGTCCGCCAAGTGGTGGGTCGGGTTACTCGGTCTGATGCTGGCGCTGCCGCTCGCCGCGGTACCCGTGGGCCGACTCGGCATACCCGCGGGGCCGGTGGCAGTCGGTACGGCCTTCAACATTTCAGTCTTCGCCGACGGGGTTGGCACTGACGAGGTCATCGCATTCGGGTTCGACCACGCTTTCGACGCAACCTGGACCTTGCTCAGCACGGTCGTCGGTCCGCTCTTTGATTATGACGATTCGGCGCTATTCACCAACACGGCGGTGGCGGGCTCCATGGACCCGGGCCATACCGGGCCCGGCGGCGACAACATCCTCCTGGCAACGCTGACTTTGGTCCCGTCGGTCGCAGGGCTATTCGATTTTCACGTCATCTCCGATCGGAACGACCCGAATGAGGGGCTGTTTCTGGTCAACGGGGCGACCGCCTTGCCGAAAGGCGATCTGACGACCAGCACCCAAGTCGAGGTGTCGGCGGCACCGGCCCCCGGGAGCCTCGCCCTGCTCGCGCTTGGCCTCGCCGCCTGGTTCCCGCGTCGTCACTACCGCCGCGCGGCGCTCGCGCTGCACCGCTAGGAGGTTAGGATGGAAGGTCCGCACAATCTCCAAACCTGGACTGGCTTCGACGCCATCCCCGACAAGGGTCAGCCCGAGACCGTCGTCTGGCCCGAGCACTGGGAGGGCGAAATGGGGGCCATCTTCGCGATGACCACATCGGTCTTTTTTACTGATAAAGGTTTCAACCTGGATGCCGCACGCTGGTATCGGGAAACCATGCAATGGCGCACTTACGGCAATACGCCTTATTTCGACCTTTGGCTGCGCTCGGTCAGCACCTATTTCTCACTGAGCGGTGTGGCCTCACGCGCGGAATTGACCGAGGGCTATGTGACGCCGGATTATCCCCAGGCCGGAGACCGCACCCCGATCAAAATCATTGACAACGATGCGCTCGACCTGGCCGCTCAACTGCGCGCGCAGGCCTTGGCGCAGGCGGTTCCCGGCTTCGGTAAGCCGCAGACGAACGGCAGCTACCGCTCGCCCATTTACCAGGAGGGCACCGCCGTCAACAACCCCCTGTTTGCGGTGGGCGACCGGGTCGAGACCCTGATGCAGGTCGGCACCGGGCACACGCGCGAGTATCCGGTCTACCGGGGACGCACCGGGGTGGTGGTCGCCAGCTACGGTATCGTCGAGGCGCAGTTCACGGGGGTGGAACCGAATCATATCCGCGTTTTCCAGCCCTATTATCAACCGGGCTATCCGGACATCGCGTCGCGGGCGAGCCCGGTCGACGGGGGTCACCGCCAGGAGTTCTTCGTACCGGTCTATAGCATCCGCTTCGAGGCGCGGGACCTGTGGGGGGACGGCTATGCCGAGGAGGGCGTCGCCGTCTATGTGGACATGTTCGAGCCCTATCTCAAACGCGCGGCAGGGTGACGCCAATGACACCGGTATGTAAAGTCGATGATGACGGGGCCAATCTGGACCCGGTAGAGCTATTGCCATTGCTCCAGGATACGGGCCGGCCCGTGTTTGCCGATGCCTGGGAGGCGCAGGCGTTCGCCCTGGCGAATCTCCTGATTGACAATGGCTTTCTCACCCGCGCCGAATGGGTCGCGATCTTCAGCCAGGAAATCAAGGCGGCCCAGGGGCGCGGTGATCCGGATCGGGGCGACACCTATTTCCTGCATTGGGTCGCAGCCCTGGAGCGGATGATGGTGGAGCGTGAGCTCATCAGCCGATCCGCCTTGCAGGAGCAGGAACTCCTGTGGCTGCGCGCGGTGGAGAACACCCCCCACGGTGTGGCGATTGCCCTGGAGAATGCCTTTAACCCACCGGTCAAGGGCCACGACCACCATCATGACCACGATCACCATGGGCACGACCATCACCACCACGGTGGGCACGGCGATGAGCGGGACCTCCTGCTGCCGATGGCCGTGGTATCCAGAGATGCCGTCGAATCTGCCGATCCACTGCTGCCACCGGAGTGACCACGCCATGTACGATTCATTCAAGTCCAGTCGCGCACTTACCCTTCTGTTACTCGGTGCCGGGGCCGCGCTGAACGCCGCACCGGCATTCGCCCATCACTTCATGGGTGACAAAATCCCGCAGACACTCACCGATGGACTGCTGTCAGGCCTCGCACACCCGATCATCGGGGTCGACCACCTGCTGTTCCTGGCGGCAGGCGCGCTCTTGTCGCTCCTGCTGCGCACCCCGGCGCGGTACGCGGTTCCCGCGCTGTTCGTGCTCGGCACCCTGGCCGGTACCGCCATCGATCTCGGTGGGGGTGCGGTGGCCGGGTTCCTGCCCTTCGTCGAGCCCCTGGTCGCCCTGTCGGTGGTCGTCGGCGGCGCCCTGTTATTGTTCCGGCCGGACGTCGGGGTCACCGCCCTGGCGGCGCTGTTCAGCACGGCCGGAGTGGTGCATGGCTACGCCTATGCCCAGTCGATCGTGGGCGCCGAGGCGTCAGCGGTGGGTGCCTACCTGGTCGGATTCACATTCATCCAGTACCTGGTGATCGTCGCCGGGACCATCGCGGCAGAGCGCTTCGGGCTCGCCGTGCGTGCCAGCCGCACGCGTCGGGGTATCGGCGGAGCCCTCGCCCTGGCCGGCACCTTCATCCTCTTCGGCAGCTTGGCATAGGGCAGGAATACCGCCCTCGTCCTCGGCATCGCCGCCGCCCTCCTCGCCGGTCTCATCATCCCGGCCTACGCCGACGATCGGCCAAGATCGACGCCACCCTGATCCGTCTTGACACCGCGTGCAAGAACAGGGTGGCGGAGATATGGTCATGTGTCGCGTGTCCAGACTCATTGACGCGGCAATGCAGGTGCATTAGGTTGCTGTCCGCAAGTGCTGTCATCGCAACCTGCCATGTCCGTCGCCCTCGAAGCCGAGTCCACGCTGACCGATCGTTATCAGGCCACGAGATACCATCGCCGTTGGTGGCGGCTGGTTGAACGCTCTTTGCCCACGCCATGTTTTCTCGCTCCCGCGCTCCAGCGTGGGAGTGTCGGCGGGCCGCTCCAGCGGCCCGTCTCGGTAGCGCTGCAATCTACGAGTCCGCGAAGTGGGCCGGAAGTGGTAATCCTCAGATTTTTCGATTGTTTCCGGCCAATGCTGCGGAGCCTCCCCTACAGATCAGAGGACTACCCTCGAACAGATCATCCTGCGATACCTCCAGCGCCGTCTCGCCGGGCATGAATGCACGACCGACCAGATCATTGACCGAACAGTCCCGCTGCCGGTCGAACTCCGCGTGGGGGCCGATCCAGACCGCCTCGCGTTTGCTCAAGCACAACACGGCCGCGATCCGCGCAGCGATGGTCATGCGCTCCGACGGCGTGCGATTGCCGCGCCTGCCGGGAGTTCGCCGTGTCTCATTGTCCCCGGCGCAGAGCAGCTCGCAGCCCTCTCGATAAAGATCCACTCGGGTGGCGGGGAAGGGGCGCCCCTCCTTGTCGAGGCGGAGCAGGAAGCCCAGCGTCACCGGGCGGGCGGCAAGCGCACCCGCATGACTCGACTCGATCCGGGCCAGAAAAGTCTCCGCGTCCAGGCCCTCGCCCTGCGCGGCTTGCGCAACGTCTTGGCGGCGCAGGGGTGCCAGTTCGAAGATGCCGACTTGCGTCTCGCCCCAATGATCGACGAGTGCATAAGCATCCCAGTGGTTCCCGCAAGCCTGGCCGTAAGGGCCGCCGAAGACGACCATCGGTTGGGGATTGTAGCGTGGAGACACCGGCAACGATGTGACGGTATACATCCCAGATGTCGGTTGTCCGCACAAGCCCCTTCGTAGTAAACCTAAATCGGCGAAGCCTTCGGATCCTCATGACTGCAACCTAAACGGTCGAGCCGTGCCACTCGGCCAAGCAGCCATGGCCCTGCTGGACGGCGTCCGGACCGATCCCCGAACGCTAATCGCCAGTCACCGCGACCGGGGTTCCAGGCAGGATGAGCGCGCCAGTGGCTCAACGTTGAGGCGTATGGCTATCGAGCGTGCAGCTCAGTTAGTACCGGGCGGCTCCGGCTTACGGACCCCGGCCCTGTTATCTCAGCTACGCAGCAAGCGCTCCAACAACAGGCTCCGCAACTCCCTGCGCCCATCCAGCACCGCGAGCACCAGCACCGTATCGCCGTCGATGCGGTACAGGAGGCGCCACGGGCGCTCGATGACCTCGCGATACTGATGCACATCCACGACGCGCAGCTCCGGGACGACCCGCCCAGGCTCCGCCGCGACCGTCAGCGATCCGGCCCGCGCCTGAAGCCGGTCGAGCACGGTCAGCGCATTCTCGATGCTGTCGGCGGCGATGTAATCGACGATGGCATCCAGATCGCGGCGGGCGGTCTCGGTCCAGCGCACGCGCCGCTCAGGCATGGTCGGGGCGCGCGCCGAGGATGCGCCGGCGCACATCCGCGAGCACCTGCTCCTGCTCGCTGAGCCGCCCCTGCGCGCTATCGCGCTCGCCCTGGGCCAGGAGCTTCAGCATCAACAGCGCCTGCTCCCGGGCCTGATACTGCGCGTAGTCCTCGACCACGGCCCGAGCGCGCCCGTTTTGCGTCAGCACCAGGGTGCCCGGCTCATCACGGATGCTATCCAACAGCCGGCTGGCGTCAGCCTTGAATTCGCTGAGGCTCAGGATGGATTGACTCATGGCATCGTACCTTTTTCAGACTGAATTTAATCTCCAAAGGATGCCGCACGGGCTGGGCGGCGTCAACCCGCCCGTGGTGCTGTCTAGCCGCCAAGGTCTCTCCCGGAGCGGGGTCACGCGCCCAAGGGCATGGAACCAAGCGGCGCTTTACCGCCGCCTGCAAGGAGTCGTTTGGCCAGTACCGCTCAGCCCCCCGCTGCCGCAGGCGGTGATCTATACGGTGACGCTTCCCAGTACCCCGAATCGCCCCCATCTCCGCACAACTGCACCCAACCTGAACCCGCCTGCCCGCCCGCCCCATGCTCGACATCGCCAACCTCTCCCGCCAGTTCAACGGCCGCCCGGTCCTGCGGGACATCTCATTGCGGCTGCAACCGGGCGAGTACGTCGCCATCGTGGGCGAATCCGGGGTCGGCAAATCCACCCTGCTCAATTTGATCGCCGGGCTGGATCGGCCCGACGCCGGACGCCTGGCGCTCGACGGCAGCGACTATGCCGCGTTGGATGAGGACGCGCTGACGCGGCTGCGGCGGGATCAACTGGGCTTTGTGTTCCAGGCCTTCCATGTGCTGCCCCATCTCACCGTGCTGCAGAACGTGGCCCTGCCGTTGTGGCTCAAGGGTTTGGGCGGTGCTGCGGCGGAGGGGCCGGCGCGGGAACTGCTGACGGCCGTGGGTCTGGGCGAGCGCGCCGCCAGTTGGCCGCGGGAACTTTCCGGCGGCGAGTTGCAGCGGGTGGCGATTGCCCGCGCGCTGGTCCATGCCCCGCGGCTGGTGCTGGCCGACGAGCCCACCGGCAACCTGGACCCGGCGAACGGTGCCAGGGTGCTCGCCCTGCTGGCCGAGCGCATCCGCGGGGTCGGCGCGATCGGCATCCTGGTGACGCATTCACTGGAAGGCGCCAAGACGGCGGACCGGGTGCTGCATCTCACCACCGAGGGGCTGCTGGGGTGAATCTGGCGCCGGTCTTTCTCGGTTCACTCGCCCGGCGGCGGACGGCGACGCTGTTTTCCATGGCGGCGATTTGTCTGGGCGTGGCCTTGGGCATGGCGGTGCACGCGATCCATGAGGCGGCGCTCACCGAGTTCGGGCGCGGTCTGCGCTCCATGGCCGGCGAAGCCGATCTGCAAGTCAAGGGGCCGCGGGGCGGTTTCGACGAGGGTCTCTATGCCCTGCTCGCCGCCCGCCCGGAGGTGGCCGCGGCGAGTCCGGTGGTCGAGGTCGAGACCCAGGTCACCGGGCGCGACGAGACGCTGCAACTGCTGGGGGTCGATGTCTTCACCCTGCCCCGCGTGACGCCGGCCCTGCTGCCGCGCCCGGCGGAGGACGCTGCCGACACGTCGGAGCGCACTGACCGCTTTGCGATCCTGGCCGAGGACACCGTTTTTCTCAGCGCGGCGGCGCAGTCCGCGCTCGGGCTCAAGTCCGGCGACCGGCTGCGGCTGCGCGCGGGCGAACAGGCGCTGGACCTGCGGGTGGCCGGCGACCTGCCCGGCGCCGCCGAGAACCGCCGCCTGGCCGTGATGGATATCGCCGCGGTGCAGGCTCGCTTCGCCAAACTCGGGCGGCTCACCCGGATCGATCTGCGGCTGGCCGAGGGTGTGGCCCCGGAGGCGGCGCGGCTTGGCTTGCAAGCCATCCTGCCGGCCGGGGTGCTGATCGAGGCACCGGAGGCCGCGGAGGATCAGGCAGCCAACCTGTCGCGCGCTTACCGGGTGAATCTGACCATGCTGGCGGCCATCGCACTCTTGACCGGCGGGTTTCTCGTTTTCTCGGCTCAGGCACTTTCCGTGGTGCGCCGCCGGACCGAGTTCGCCTTTCTGCGCGCCATCGGTCTGGCCCGCCGCGACTTGTTCATCTGGCTCCTGGCCGAGGGGGCGCTGGTCGGACTCGCCGGCGGACTGGTGGGCGTGGCCCTGGGGCATGGGTTGGCCTGGGCGATGCTGACCCTGCTCGGCGGCGATCTGGGCGCCGGGTATTTCGCCGGACTGACGCCGCAACTTCAGTTCCAGCCCGGCGTGACGGCGGTCTATGTGGCGCTGGGCGTGCTGGCCGGCGTGGCCGGCGCCTGGCTGCCGGCCCGTGAGGCGGCCACGGTCTCCCCGGCGCAGGCGCTGAAAGCGGGCGACGACGCGGCGCTGCTCGGCGGGCGGGGGCATCCACGCCTGGGCATCGCCGTGCTCGCCGCCAGCCTGCCGGTCTGCTGGATTCCGCCCATCAACGGGCTGCCGGTGGGCGGTTATCTGGCCGTCGCCGGTCTGCTGGCCGGGAGTGTCTTGCTGCTGCCGGCCGTTGCCTCCGCCGTCGCCTGGCTGCTGCCGCAACGCGGTCCGGTACCGGCCCGCCTCGCCGCGGCGCGGCTGGGCGCCGCCCCCGGACATGCCGTCGTGGCGGCGGCCGGGGTCCTGACCAGCGTCGCCCTGGCGGCGGCCATGGCGATCATGGTCGCGTCCTTTCGGGAGTCGGTCGACGAGTGGCTGAGCGAACTCCTGCCCGCCGACCTCTATCTGCGGGTCGGCACGATCCAGAGCGGCAGTCTGCTGGACGAAGCGCTGCAAGCCCGCATCAGCGCCGTGCCCGGCGTTGGCCGCGTCAACTTCACGCGCCACGAGAGTCTGCGTCTCGCCGCCGGCCAGGCGCCGGTGGGTTTGATCGCCCGGCCGGTGGCGGCCGACGGCCGGGATCTGCCGCTGGTCGGCGCCGCGCTACCGCCCGGCCCCGGTGAAACAGCGATATGGGTTTCCGAGGCGATGCAGGACCTCTACGGCTGGCGGCCCGGCCAGCGCGTCGAGGTCCCGCTCGCCGGACAACCGGTGCCGCTGCGCGTGGCCGGTATCTGGCGCGACTATGCCCGCCAGACCGGTGCGCTGATGATCGACCTGGCCGATTACCGCCGCCTGACCGGTGACCCGCTGGCCAACGACGCGGCCATCTGGCTCGCCCCCGGTGCGGCGGCAGCGCAGGTGGCCGCCGCGCTCACCGCCGTCGGCGACCCGGGCACGCTGCAATTGGCCTATCCGGGCGAGATCCGCGCCATCAGCCTGCGCGTCTTCGACCGCACCTTTGCCGTGACCTATCTGCTGGAGGCGGTCGCGGTGGCCATCGGTCTGGCCGGGGTGGCGGCCAGCTTCGCCGCGCTGGCGGCGGCGCGACGGCGCGAATTCGGGATGCTGCGCCATCTCGGGCTGACGCGCCGCCAGATCGGCTGGATGCTCGCCCAAGAGGGCGCGCTGGCGGCCGGGGTCGGGGTGCTCGGCGGACTGCTGGCGGGCGGAGCGATCGGGCTGGTGCTGATCGAGGTCGTCAACCGGCAGAGTTTTCACTGGAGCATGGATCTGCACGTCCCCTGGGGGTCATTGGCCTGGTTCGCGGGGGCCTTAATCGCCCTGGCCGCCGCCGCTGCCGTACTCGCCGGCCGGCAGGCCATGCGGCAAGACGCGGTGCTGGCGGTACGTGAGGATTGGTGATGAATCGACGCAGGTGCCTCTTGGCGTTAGCGAGCCTGCCGGTCTGGCGGAGCGCCGCGGGCCAGTCAGCGGAGCCCGACCACACGGCGCCACCGGCTGTCACCTTCGCCCCGGTGCTGCCCGGCCGAACCCTGGTCTTTCCCGACGATCACGGCGCCCACCCGGCGTTTCGAACCGAGTGGTGGTATGCCACCGGCTGGCTGAGCTTGCCGGACGGCAGCCCGCTCGGCTTCCAGACGACATTTTTCCGCGTGCGGACCGGCCTCGGGGAGCAGAACCCGAGCGCCTTCGCGCCGCGTCAGTTGATCCTCGCCCACGCCGCCATCGCCGACCCGCGACTGGGCCGGCTGCGCCACGATCAACGCGCGGCCCGGGTCGGATTCGGCCGCGCCGGGTCCGAGGTCGGGCGAACGCAGGTCTGGATCGATGACTGGCGATTCGAGCAGACCGACGACCGCTATCGGGCGGAGGTCCGCGGCGAGGAACTCGCCTACAGTCTGTCGCTGGTGCCGGACGGCCCGCCGCTGCTCAACGGCGCTGCCGGGTTCAGCACCAAGGCCGCGGATCCGCGCCATGCCAGCTTCTACTACAGCCGCCCGCACCTCGCGGTCACCGGCACGGTGACACTGGATGGCCGCACCCAGGCCGTCACTGGTCAGGCCTGGCTGGATCACGAATGGTCGAGCGAATACTTGCCGCAAGGCGCGTCCGGCTGGGACTGGATCGGCCTGAATCTCGATGACGGCAGTGCTCTGATGGCCTTCCGGATGCGCGGTGACGACGGCCGCGCCCTCTGGTCAGCCGCCACCGTCCGACCGACCGGGGGCCGCGCGCAGGTGCTGCCCCCGGATGCCGTCACCTTCACGCCGCTGGGTCACTGGCGTTCGCCGCGCACCGACATCACCTACCCGGTCGCCTGGCAGGTGCGTATCGGCGCGCGGTTGCTCGATCTGCAACCACTCATGGACGACCAGGAACTCGACAGCCGGCGCTCCACCGGCGCCGTCTATTGGGAAGGAGCGGTGCGGGTGTCTGAAGACGGCCGGGAGATCGGACGCGGCTATCTGGAGATGACCGGATATGGGGAGACGATCAGGGTCGGGTAATCTTGGTCGCGAGGGGCCTTGTCTTGGTCGCGAGGGGCCTTGATCGTAATCCCGGCCAGCGGCGTGCGTAGTCAGGGCTTCCAGCCCTGATGGTGTCAGGCCAGGATGGCCTGACTACGCACCCGGCGAGCCCAAGTGGCCGGAAGTGGACAAGGGGCCGCGCGCCGGCTATGCCGTCCCGCAGCGAATCACCCCCGACACGATCCCGAGAATCTCCAGTTCCTCGTGCCGCAAGTAAATGGGCTCCATGGCCGGATTGGCGGGCTGCAGCCGGATGCCGTCGGTTTCGATGAAAAAGCGTTTGAGAGTCACGCGCTCGCCGTTGATCATGGCGACCACCGACTCCCCGTTGGCGGCGGTCTCGCGTTTTTCGATGATGATGATATCGCCGTCCTGAATGGAGTCATCGATCATCGAGTGACCACGCACTCGCAAGGCATAGCTGTTCTTGCGTACCATGTGCCGCGGCACGGTGACGGTGGCGCGGTCCTCCGGGATGTCGACCGGCTGGCCGGCGGTGACATAGCCGAGCAGCGGGATCTCGACACCCGGCTCGCGGCCGAGACGCAGGGGCTCCAGGGCGGGGTTCCAGGTGGTGTGACGGCGCTTCGGCAGGATGTAGGCAAGGCTCGGACGCATCGGGTGTACCTCGTGGCGGGGGTGGATCGTTCTCGATTCGTTCTCCTTCGGACAAGCATAGACTATCGGAACCAAAAGAGAAGACGGCACCATGCCACTCACCCTACGCCAACAGCAGGTCTTGGATTGCCTGCGGCAGTACGCCGCGGACTTCGCCCAGGCACCCACGCTTGATGTGCTCTGCCGGCGGCTGGGTCTGCGCTCGCGCGGGTCGCTCCATAAGCATGTGCAGGCGCTGATCGCCGAGGGTCTGGTCGAGCCGCTCAACGGGCGTCACCGCGGCATCCATCTGGTCACGCAGTCAACCGACGAAAACACCCTGCCGCTGCTCGGCAAGATCGCCGCCGGCCGGCCGATCGAGGCCCTGCCCCAGCCGGACACGATTGAAGTCCCGCCGCGACTGCGCACGTCCAGACCCTGCTATGTGCTGCAGGTGACGGGCGATTCGATGGCCGAGGCCGGGATTCTGGATGGCGATTTTGTCGTCATCGAGCAGCGCGAGACTGCACGCAACGGCGAAATCGTGGTGGCACTGATCCGCGCGGAGGAGACGACCCTCAAACGGATCATCCAGGAGCCGGGGCGGGTGACCCTGATCCCCGCCAATCGGGGCCTGTTACCGGTGGTGTACGCGCCTGAGGAGGTTGCGATCCAGGGCGTGCTGGTCGGACAGATGCGGACGTACCATTAGCGGCGGGAGGTCGGGGCGGTGCACACCCCCCCGACCCCGGCGCGTGGATCAGGCGGCCTCGATCAAGCCGCCGGCCACCTGGGCTCGCCGGGTGCGTAGTCAGGCCATCCTGGCCTGACACCGTCAGGGCTGGAAGCCCTGACTACGCACCCCGCTGGCCGGGATTACGATCAAGGCCGAATCAGGCCGCGTAATTGGCCGCAACGAAGGACCAATTGATCTTGTCCCAGATGGTTTCCAGATACTTGGGACGGGCATTGCGATAGTCGATGTAGTAGGCGTGCTCCCAGACATCGATGGTGAGCAGCGCCTGCTTGCCGGAGGTCAGCGGGCAGCCGGCATTGGAGGTATTGAAGATCTCGATGGAGCCGTCGGCGTTCTTCACCAGCCAGGTCCAGCCGGAGCCGAAGTTGGTGACGGCGGACTGGCTGAACTGCTTCTTGAACTCGTCGAAGGAGCCGAACTTGGCGTTGATCGCATCCGCCAGGGCACCGGTCGGGGCGCCGCCGCCGGTGGGGCTCAGACAGTTCCAGTAAAAGGTGTGGTTCCAGACCTGAGCGGCGTTGTTGAAGACCCCGCCGGAGGATTTCTTGACAATGTCTTCCAGAGACATGGACTCGAACTCGGTCCCCGGAATCAGGTTATTCAGGTTGGTGACATAAGCCTGGTGATGCTTGCCGTAGTGATAATCGATGGTCTCGGCTGAGATCACGGGCTCCAGGGCATTTTTCTCGTAAGGCAGCGCGGGCAGTTGATGTGCCATGATCGGACGTCTCCAGGGGTGAGTGAGGTGCGAGTGAAGTCAGACTCAGGGTCAAGCCCGCACCGAGGCGCGGCCCGAGACCTGATACCGGCGGCCGTTGAGCGACCGTGCAACTAACTCGCGATTTATGGCCGCGTCGGCGGCTTTGCAACACCCGGATTTATCCACAGTATGCTGACTCTCTGAAAAATGAGTCAATCATCAAGCTGTTCGGAGTAGGATCGAATGTGCGGTATTTGTGGCGAACTGCGTCTCGACGGCGCCCCGGCGGACCTGGACGTGCTCCAGCGCATGATGGCTGAACTAACCCGGCGCGGGCCGGATCATGGCGGCAGCTACAGCGACGGGGCGCTCGGTTTCGGTCATCGGCGGCTGGCGATCATCGACCTCTCGGTACGTTCCAACCAACCCATGCTGGATGCCCACCTGGGGCTCGCCCTGGTCTTCAACGGCACCATCTACAACTACCGCGCGCTGCGCGCCGAGCTGGTGGCCAAGGGCTACCACTTTTTCTCCGACGGCGACACCGAGGTCATCCTCAAGGCCTACCACGCCTGGGGCAACGCCTGCCCGGAGCGGCTGCACGGCATGTTCGCCTTCGCGCTCTGGGACGCGAACCGGCGGGTGCTGTTCATGGCCCGCGACCGCTTCGGCGTCAAACCGCTGTACTGGAACCGGCAGGGACCGGTGTTCCGCTTCGCCTCCACCACCCAGGCACTGCTTGCCGCCGGCGGCGTGGACACCCGCATCGACCCGGTGGCCCTGCACCACCTGTTTACACTGCACGCCGTGGTGCCGGCACCGCGCACCGTCCTCACCGGGGTGCGCAAGCTCCCCCCGGCGCACTGGATGCAGGTGGATGCCGACGGCACCACCACGCAGGGGCGCTACTGGCACCTGGACGCCACCCGTCCGGAGCAGCCACTGACCGATGACGACTGGCTGGCGGCCATCCATGAGTCCCTGCGCCAGGCGGTCAAGAAGCGCAGCGAAGTGGCCGATGTCCCGGTCGGCGTGCTGCTCTCCGGCGGTCTGGACTCCAGCCTGCTGGTCGCCCTGCTGGCCGAGGCCGGGGTGTCGGACCTGCGCACCTTCTCGGTGGGCTTCGATGACACTCCGGAGGAGGCCGGCAGCGAGTTCGAGTTCTCGGATCAGGTGGTGGCGCGCTACGGCACAAGCCACCGCAAGTTCCGGGTGCCCAACGACCAGGTCTTGCAGCGCCTGCCGGAGGCCATCGACGCCATGACCGAACCCATGTTCGGTCAGGACGCGGTGGCCTTTTATCTCCTCGCCGAGCAGGTCTCGCGCGAGATCAAAGTGGTCCAATCCGGCCAGGGGGCGGACGAGGTCTTCGGCGGCTATTTCTGGTATCCGCGCATTGCGGCCGAGGCGACCGGCTCGCGGCTGGAACGGCTGGCCAAGCACTATTTCGACCGCGATCATGACGAATACTTGCGCCTGGTGCAGCCCGCCTTCGCCGGGCCGGACTACACCTCGGCCCTGATCGCGGACCTCCTGGACGAGGCGGGTGCCGATGAACTGCTGGACGCCATCCTGCGACTCGATGTAACCACCCTGATCGTCGACGACCCGGTCAAGCGGGTCGACAACATGACCATGGCCTGGGGACTGGAGGCGCGGGTGCCCTTCCTCGATCACCAACTGGTCGAGCTGGCCGCCCGCTGCCCACCGGAACTGAAACTGCGCGAGGGCGGCAAGTACCCGCTCAAAGCGATGGCCCGTGGCCTGCTGCCCGACGCCGTGATCGACCGACCCAAGGGGTACTTCCCCATGCCGGCGCTCAAATACGTCCGCGGCGCCTTCCTGGAGATGATGCGCGACGTCCTCGGTTCAGGCGCCTGCCGCCGGCGCGGCCTCTACGCCCAAGGGTATCTGGACATGCTGCTCGCGGCTCCGGACCTGCACCACACCCGCATCATGGGTAACAAGCTCTGGCACCTGGCCCTGCTGGAACTCTGGCTGCAGAGAACCGTGGATGGACATTGATTTCTAGGAAATTCAAAGTGGAACCGGCTTCCAGCCGGTTTTCGCCGGCTGGAAGCCGGCGCCACTGCAGATCCAGGCCAGTCCTTCGGCGGTTGAAAACACTCCCCGAGTCCCGATTTTATTGCGAATACTCAACCACACCACGAGAGGCACGGAATGGACGTTTTGGAGCGCATCGGCGATCAGGTCAAAAGTAACGCCGTCGTTATCTACATGAAGGGAACGCCCCAGTTCCCCCAATGCGGCTTCTCCATGAGGGCCTCCGCAGCGCTTCAAGAGTGCGGTGTCCCCTTCGCCTATGTCAACGTTCTGCAAGATCCGGAGATCTTCGAGAACCTGCCGCGCTACGCCGATTGGCCGACCTTTCCCCAGATCTACATCGACGGCGAGCTGGTCGGCGGCTGCGACATCACCCTGGAACTGCACGCCAGCGGCGAACTCAAGCCAATGATGGAGGCTGCCGCCGCCAAGACCGAAGCCAACGCCTGAGCCGCGGCGTGCGGGTGCAGCGGCCAACTCGCTTAGAAACCGTTCGGTAACAGGCTAAACAAGTCCATAAGGGAACGCCTTCGGCACCTCCGTCGTTGTCGTTGTCGTAATCGAATTTGAATCGTTTCTCCGATTACGACAACG